>JACDCM010000048.1 GCA_013817545.1 Gemmatimonadaceae bacterium
TAAGTACAGAGAGCGGCGGTCAGGAGCCAAGCCGCGTTCACCGCCTCGCCGCGTGAAAGCGCCAGCCAGGCAAACGATGCGGCGCCAACCAGGGCGACGGCGGCCCAGACGAGGGCCGAAAGGAGTTTAGGCATCGGTCGGCAATAGTAGTGTGCCGCGTGGGGAGGGGGAATGGGATTCCGGATTGCGGATTGCGAATTTGCGGAAGCGGACTATGGAAGCTTGCTGAGTGTTGCATACTGCGTCGCGGCTTCCAGTCCGCAATCCGCAATCCATTTCGCTACTTCCGGCATTAGCTTTGCCGCATAGCGCTTGCGACGACCCTAGCCCTTTACGATGGCCTTCAGCTATTTGCGAAATCGTCTCAGCATGAAATCCGGAGTCGCATTCGCCGCCCTGTTGGCCATTGCGAGCTGCGGTGGCGCGCCGCGAAACCAAACGCAGTCCGCGCCGCCAGGCAGACCGCTCGCTGCGTTGGCTGGGCAGCGCGTTGTGGTCATCCCCGTGCACTACCTGCGAGGAGGCGACAGTTTGGGATGGGGCGCGCAAACAGGTGCGACTCGTGAGTATCTTGGCGGACTCGACGATGAGATTGCCTTCGCGCTCAAGGAGCGAGGCTTCCAAACGGCGTGGGCATTCCCCGAGGAGGTGAAGCGAACCGCGCGGCGCAACAGCGCCTATGTCTCGGACCCGCACTCGCTCGCCGCCGAGGGGCTGCGCGGTCTCCTGCGCACGGAGAAGGACAGGAGAGTTCTGGATCCCCTGGCGACGCAAATCCGGTCTCTGGTTGGGCTGCTCGATGCGAGATTCGCGCTGTTTCCGGTCGAAGTGCGGTTCGAGAAGACACCAAATGGAAGCGGGGTCGCTTTGCTGCGCATCGTTCTGATCGACGCGCGCGCTTCCGAAGTGACTTGGCAGGCAGACATCATGAGCGATCCATCGCCGACGCTCTCACCCGCGCTACTGGCAAGCCTCGCGGGTCATCTGGCCGACCTGATAGCCGCGCCGTGAATTCCTGGTCACGGCTCACAGACTTCGAATTTAAGGCTTGGTCGAAACGCTGCTTGTGTTCAACAGTTGCTGATCCTTCCAGCTACGCTATTCGTCGCGCTCATGCTATCGCCATGAGCTTTCCCCCCGACTCCAGCTACCAGCTGCACTGGAGGTCGAGGTGCTGACCACATTTCGGACCCGGTCCAGTCCTTCATGACAACACGAGTTACCCTCATTCCTGGCGACGGTATCGGCCCGAGCATTGCCGACGCGACAGTGCGAATTCTCGCGGCGGCGGGAGCCCCGATAGAGTGGGACCGCCAGGTCGCGGGGATGGCGGGCGTTTCCCGCTGGCATGATCCGATGCCGGACTGTACAATCGATTCGATCAGGCAGACCCGCCTTGCGCTCAAGGGACCGCTCGAGACACCGGTTGGAGAGGGTTACCGTTCCGTTAACGTGGCGTTGCGTAAGACTTTCGACCTGTACTCGAACGTGCGTCCAACCCGGACGATTCTTCCGGGGCGCTACGACAACATCGACATAGTTCTCATCCGCGAGAATACAGAGGGGCTTTACATTGGGATCGAGCATTATGTGAAGATCGCGGACGATCCCAAAGCGGCCGCGGAATCGCTGGCTGTCATCACCCGGTATGGCTCCGAGCGCATCATGCGGTACGCCTTTGAATACGCCGTTGCGCATGGCCGGCGCAAAGTGACGCTTGCGCACAAGGCCAACATTCTCAAGTACTCGCAGGGCCTGTTTCTCGAAAGCGGCAAACACATTGCCCAGGAATATTCGGGGCGCGTCGAATTTGAAGAGCGCATAGTTGACGCGATGGCAATGCATCTCGTTCTCAAGCCGGAGCAATTCGACGTGATCGTGACGACGAACATGTTTGGCGACATCCTCTCCGATTTGATCGCGGGTCTGGTGGGAGGACTGGGGCTTGCACCGGGCGGGAACATTGGCACCACAGCCGCGATCTTCGAGGCGGTGCACGGCACCGCACCGGACATTGCGGGAAAGGGTGTCGCCAACCCGGGTGCTCTGATTCTTGCCGCGTGCATGATGCTGGATCACATGGGTGACCTGGAACGCGGGTCACGCGTTCGCACAGCACTGGAGGAGACTATTCGCGAGCGCAAGACAGTGACACGTGACCTTGGCGGCTCCGCGACCACGGACCAGTTCACCGACGCGATCATTGCAAGGCTCGCTTGACGACAGTTCTACACGTCTCGGATCTCCACTTCGGCAAGCCCGCCGTTCCCGAACAGATCGAAAGAATCGAGGAGTTTATCCAGAAAGGGCACTTCGACGTGGTAGCGATCTCTGGCGATCTTTCGCAGCGTGCGCTGTCCGGAGAGATGCAGCGGGGGCGCTCCTTTATCCGTGATGCGGAACGCGTAAGCAGGACTATTGTCGTACCCGGAAACCACGACGTTCGCTGGTGGATGGCTCCGCTCGGCATCGGGAACAAGGAGGCGATGTACAAGACTTATCGAGCCTTCATCAATCCGGAGCTGGAAACGGTTCTCCGCGTTCCCGGCGTCACCTTTGTAGGGCTTAACACTGCGCACGGCGTAGCACTCCATACTCTGACATGGAACTACCGCGATGTCAGCATCATCGGCGATCTGCGTGTCGGGCAGATCGATTACGCGCGCCGCATGTTCGACGAGTCGCCCGGAGGCGACGCGCGCGTCATTGTGATGCACCACAACCCGATGAAGGGAGAGTTATCCAAACGACATGGAATGGTAGACACCAAGCGGGTACTTGGCGCTTTCGCGGACCTTGGCGTTGATGTCGTGCTGTGTGGTCACGATCACCAGGAGGCTATTCATTACGTAGAGCATACACGTCGCGGAACGGTGATATCGACCGCTGGCACGGTTTCGAACCGCTCGCGGGGTGGGCGCCCATCAAGTCTCAATATCATCAAGCTCAGAGACAAGACGATCGATGTCATCACGTCGGTCTGGTCTCCGAAAGAGACGACGTTTGTACGTGGTCCGACCAAGACATTCAAGCGTGGTTAATGGACTGATCGCTTGTTTCAGGTTGGTGTGATGAAGTGACAAAAGCGGCGCACTATCACGAGGAAAGCGCGCAGCTTTCGCTCTCCTTCGATACCGTTCCCAGATCAGCCGGACAGCTGCTGCCGGCACTTCAACGCCTGGGGTTGAAAGGAATAACGGACTGCCGGGTTACGAATAACCGTGCGGTAATGGTCAGCTACGGAAACGGCGTTCTACGCATTCATAGCGCTTACCTTTCCGCACCCGACGAAGTGCTGAGATCTATTGTGCGTTTCGTGTGCGCTCGCACTCGCGCCGAAGGCCGGCAAGCGCGGAAAATACTCCTCGCCTACTGCCTTCCGGCCGTGGACAGAGCGCCAAGGCGCCGCCCAGTGGCGTTGCGTCCGGGCGACTCGGATTTGATCAGCGAGCTGGCACTCTGGCATCATGAGTACAATGCGAGATTCTTTAAAGGCGCACTGAAAAGCATTGAGATACGTATATCGCACAGGATGCGACGTCGCCTTGGACAGTACACAGCCGCGTCGACGGACGGTGAGCCGGCCGAGATCTCGATAAGCCGCTCTCACGTCAGCAAGCATGGCTGGTCCGACGTGCTGCACACATTACTGCACGAGATGGTGCATCAGTGGCAAGCGGAAACCGGATGCAGGCTTGGGCACGGGCGATCTTTTCGAAACAAGGCGCGCGAGGTCGGAATAGCCGCATGTGCGTGCAGGGAAGTGCAGCGCCCGGCAACGAAGGCCTGCCAGCCGGAGATAGAGCTGGTAACTCGGGTAGCGCTCAGCGCCTGACTACAGGGCAGGCTAGTGCACCAGTCGCAGATATCCGGCATTGCCAGTGACACCTGCATTAACAACGGACAGGATGTCTGCTGACCTCAGCGTGCCGATCTTCGGCTTACCACTTTACTTGGACCTATTTTGATCCGTGCCATCGTCTCTGTAACTTTCCAGCATGACTAACGACTTCTATGATATTGATTCCGCACTGTCCGAAGAGGAACGCGCTGTGCGCGAAAGCGTACGCCAGTTCGTCAACGAGCGTGTGCTTCCGATTATAGGTGATTGCTTCGTGGAAGGCCGGTTCCCGAAAGAACTGATTCCCGAAATGGCAGCGCTCGGATTGTTTGGGGCCAATTTGCCGGAAGAGTATGGATGCGCCGGGCTCAACAACGTTGCATATGGGCTCATCATGCAGGAGTTGGAGCGGGGAGACTCCGGGGTGCGTAGCTTTGCCTCGGTGCAAGGCGCGCTCGTGATGTATCCGGTCTACGCCTTTGGAAGCGAGGAACAGAAGCGCCACTACCTTCCCAGAATGGCAGCTGGGGAGATCATAGGATGCTTCGGACTCACCGAGCCCGATTTTGGCTCCAACCCTTCCGGAATGATCACAAGGGCTCGGCAGCAAAGTGATGGTAGCTGGCTGTTGAACGGCGCCAAGATGTGGATCACAAATGGATCGACGGCTCAGGTTGCAGTCATATGGGCCAAAACGGGAGACGATAAGGCCGACACATCGATCCGGGGTTTCCTCGTACCAACGGACACCGCGGGCTTCACCGCGAAGGATCAGAAAGGCAAAATCTCACTTCGCGCGTCTGACACAAGCGAGTTGGTGTTGCAGGATGTGAGAGTCGGTGCCGAAGCGCTGCTGCCAAAGTCGGGCGGCATTCGAAGTCCGCTCATGTGCCTTACTCAAGCGCGCTATGGTATTTCCTGGGGAGCCATTGGGGCAGCCATGGCATGCTTCGAGGAAGCGGTGAGTTACGGAACGAGTCGCGTCATGTTTGACCGCCCCATAGCCGGTTTCCAGCTTCAGCAGCAGCGCCTCGCCGACATGCTTACGGAGATCGTAAAAGGCCAGCTTCTCGCGCTTCACCTCGGCAGACTCAAGGATGCGGGAACGTTCCAGCCACAGCAGGTTTCGCTCGCGAAGCGCAACAATGTCAGCATAGCGACCGATATTGCGCGTGAGGCGCGGCGGCTTCTGGGCGCCAACGGCATTCTCGCCGAGTACGCTTCCATGCGCCACATGGCGAATCTTGAAAGCGTCTATACGTACGAGGGAACGCACGACATCCACACGCTGATTCTAGGGCAGGCGATTACGGGTCTTGCAGCGTTCAAGTGAGCTGGAGGGGAATGGGGGACGGGGATTGCGGATTGCGGATTAACTGCGAACTGCGAAGTCCGGCAATTGATCCCATTCTCAGCTTGCGATCCGCAATCCGCAATCCCGTCGCAATCCGACATTTTTCACAGGAGTTAGGACGATGAAGATCGCCGTGTGCGTAAAGCGCGTTCCCGATATGGAGGCGCGCTTCAGGATCGCCGGCGATGGCACGTCGGTCGACCAGACTGGTCTTAAATTCGATCTCAGTGATTTCGATGCTTATGCCGCCGAGGTTGCTCTTCAACTAAAGGAAAAGGCGGGCAAAGGGGAGATCGTGGCGATTTCTCTTGGCCCTGATGTCGTTCAGGAAACGCTGCGCAAGGCGATGAGTCTTGGCATCGATCGAGCGGTGCAGCTCAAGAGCGACACGGTTCCCTTTGATGGCTTCGCGATCGCTCGTGCTCTCGCCGCCGAACTGAAGGATGGAGGATACGACCTCATCCTATTCGGGAAGATGTCCATCGACTCGTCAAATGGCGTCGTTGGCGCCATGGTGGCTGAATTTCTGGACCTGCCACTCGTAACGGCGGTTTCGCGTCTGGAGATCACAAATGGGAAGATCTCCGCACGCCGCGAGCTGGAAGGAGGAGCTGAATTGGTGGAATGCTCCATGCCGGCCGTTCTCACCATCGACGAAGGAATCGCTCGTCCGAGGTATCCGGCACTCAAGGGCATCATGGCGGCCAAGAAGAAGCCGCTCGAAGTGAGGCCGGCCCAGCTCGGGGAGCAGCGGATGACGATCACAGCGCTGGAGCTCCCCCCAGAGCGGGTGGGCGGACGTATAATCGGTGAGGGGAAAGCAGCGGTGCCCGAATTGGTGAGATTGCTGCAGACCGAAGCGAAGGTGCTGTGATGCCTAACGTTTTTGCATTTGCGGAGACACGGGCGGGTGAACTGCGAAAAGTGGCTTCCGAAGCAGTCACTGCGGCGCGTACGCTGGCTGACGCCATGGGTGGCGGAGAGGTGCATGTGTTGCTCGCAGGCGACGCAGGTATATCGAGCAAGGCTGCTCAGCTCGGCCAGTATGGGGCGGATGTCATCTTCTCCGTGGAGCATGCGGCGCTTGCCAACTACAACGCCGAGGCAGTGGCAGCGACCGTATCGGAACACATCAAGTCGGGCGGTTATCGCGCGGCAATCTTCAGCGCCTCCGCGCAAGGCCGGGATCTCGCTCCGCGGGTAGCGGCGAAGCTGGCTGTTCCACTCGCGTCGGACGTGACTTCTGTTGAATCGAAGGGTGAGACAATTCTGGCGCGGCACCCGGTCAATACAGGCAAAGTGAATGCTTCGCTGTCGCTTGCGGTGACACCGGCGCTCGTCTCAATTCGGCCCGGAGCGGTCACGCCTGTCATCAGCGTTCGCTCGCCGCGTGTAGAGTCGGTTCAACCGTCAGGCGATCCGTCTTCGTCGCGGGTTTTGGTAAAAGAGACCATCGTCGGAAACTCGGCGAAACTGGACTTGGGTGAGGCGCCTGTAATTGTGAGTGGGGGACGTGGTCTCAAGGCTCCGGAAAACTTCAGGATTGTCGAAGAGCTCGCCGCCGCGTTCGGCAACGCGGCTGTCGGATGCACGCGAGCTGTTACCGACGATGGTTGGCGTCCGCACAGCGATCAGATCGGCCAGACGGGCCGCCTGGTCAGTCCCGATCTGTACATTGCAGTAGGCATCTCCGGAGCAATTCAGCACCTGGCAGGCATGCGGGGATCAAGAACCATCGTGGCGATAAACAAGGACAAGGACGCGCCCATCTTCAAGATCGCGGATTACGGCATTGTGGGCGATATCTTCGACATCGTGCCGGCGCTCACCGAGGCGGTCAAGGAAGCTCGAAAAGGACACTAGATCGGGAATCGGGAAGCGGGAACCCCGATTCCCGAACCCGATTCCTCTGGCTTTGATTCAATGCTGCCGGACCTACTGGTATTTCGGTTACGGTCCCCTACCTTCCGCCGCATGAGAGCCGATTCCCGATTTCCGATTACCGATTCCCGAGCAATCAAGGTATTGACGCAGATTACGGCTGCATTGGTGTTCGCTGTAAGTGCGTTTGGCCAGTCATCATCGCCGCTACGCGCGTTCGAGCTTTCCATTACGCCGTGGATAGGCATCAGCGGGTTTGGAACTCGCTTCACCTCGTCGACACAAAGCACGCGTTACAAGAGCTCTCTGAGTGGTGGTGCTCGCGCGGACATGCCACTTACGCGCCGGCTGGGCATTCTGGCTAATGTCGGGATATCTCCGTTCGCTCAGCTGCACGTTGAGAGCCCCTTCGGGAGCGGGCTCGAAGAGAAGGCGACGGTGTATCGCGGCGATGTCGGAGTAGGGTGGCGGTTCAAGCCTCAGGCCCCAATTTTCTTCTACCTCGGCGGAGGTGTGGTGGGCGCGTCGCGCGCAGCGTTTCCTGGAGTTTCCAAATCGATTCTCGACCCTACAGCGGCGTTCTCGATTGGATACGACGGTCGGAGGGAAAGCTCGTTTAATGTTCGCGCTGTGTTTTCCAACTATCTCGCTTTTCCCTCCGACAATTCGGACACGCCCGCTGGCGTGAGAGCCGAGTCAACGGCGTACGATTGGTCCCTGCAGCTTGGCGCACGATACTCGCCGAGGGCCAAGCGCTGAAGCCGGTACTGCCATGACAACCCAGAACCTCGTGTTTCTCGCCGTTGTCGTCGTCGCGGCGGGTTTTTTTGCTCTGAACGTGCAGCGACTCGTGCGTTACCTTGGCCTCGGGCGCGAGGAGAACCGCACGACGGACCCGATCCGCCGGCTGCGCAATGTCGCCGTGATAGGGATCGGGCAGAGCAAGATCCTTCGCGACCCAGTGGCCGGTGCCTCCCACGCTCTCGTTTTCTGGGGGTTCATGGTTCTTACCGCCGGCACCGCCGAGGTGATCGTCCAAGGCATGTTTCCCGGCTTTTCCTTCCGTTTCCTGCCGAGCCTGCTCTACGCGCTATACGCGATTTCGCAGGATCTTTTTGGTCTCCTTGTACTGGGAGCGATTGGATTTCTTTTCTACCGTCGGCTCGTTATCAAGCCGGCTCGTCTCCAGGGCGACAAAATCGAACACTTTGACGCGTTGTTCATTCTGTCGATGATCGCTGGTCTCATGATCACAATGTTTCTCGCGAACGGCGCTCTGCTGGCCGGCGAACCTGATGCCTTTCCCCGCGTCAAGGTCGTGTCTCACGCGGTAGCCGCGGCTTTTGTTCCCCTCGACCCGGGCACCGTTCACAGGCTGCACGTCATCCTCTGGTGGGCGCACGCTCTCCTGATCCTTTTCTTCCTGAACTATCTGCCATACTCGAAGCATTTGCACGTAGCATCATCGCTCCTCAACACATTCTTCTCCAATACGAGCGGGCCTGGCGTGGTCGGAGCGATGCGCCCGATGGACCTCGAAGCCGAAGGAGCGGAGCAATTCGGTGCGGCGGACGTCGAGCATCTTAGCTGGAAAAACCTTCTGGATGGCTACTCCTGCACCGAGTGCGGGCGCTGCACGTCGGTGTGTCCGGCAAATCTCACCGGGAAGTCGTTGAGCCCGCGCAAGATCGTCGTCAACGTGCGGCAGCGTTTGATGGAGAAGGCGCCACTCGCCACTGGCGACGGGCTGGATTTCGCACGCGGTCACCTGGTGCACGGTAATCTCGCTCATGGTGAAGGCGATGACGCGGGAACTCGTACGGCTTCCGAGGTGCAGGAAAACCGTCTTCTCGACAACTATATAACTGAAGAGGAACTGTGGGCATGCACGAGCTGCCGTGCATGCGTAACCGAGTGCCCGGTCTCCATCGATCAGCTTGATGTCATCAATGAAATGCGGCGCAACCTGGTGCTGATGGAGTCACGCTTTCCCGCCGAGGTTCAGCCGGTGTTCGAGTCGATGGAGCGCAATGGAAGTCCGTGGGCGTTCAACGCTTCCGATCGAGCGGCGTGGGCAGAAGGGATGGACATTTCCACGATGGCTGAGATGCTCGAACGCGGTGAACGGCCCGAGGTGCTATTTTGGGTGGGGTGTATGGGATCGTTCGACGATCGCGCAAAAAAGATCACCGTGGCATTTGCGCGCATACTGCAGGTGTCGGGAATTCGATTTGCCATTCTGGGTCAGGAAGAGACCTGCAATGGCGACCCTGCTCGCAGACTCGGCAACGAGTATCTGTACCAGATGCTGGCGAAGCAAAATATTGAAACGCTTGATCGTTACGGCGTCACCACCATTGTTACAAGTTGCCCGCACTGCTTCCACCAGATCGGAAACGAGTATCCGCAGTTGGGTGGTAACTACGAGGTTATTCATCATTCCACGTATATCGAACGTCTACTCGTGGAGGAGCGAGTTCCGCTGAATGGCGATGGCAAGCGTCTCACGATCGCGTATCACGACAGCTGCTACCTGGGTCGCTACAACGAAGTATACGAGGCGCCGCGCGCGACGCTCCGTCGTGCGCTACCGGTGGTGAATCTGGTTGAGCCCAAACGAACGCGTGACCGCGGGCTTTGCTGCGGGGCTGGTGGGGGGCGGATGTTCATGGAGGAAACGCAGGGAAAGCGTATCAACATCGAGCGAACGGAAGAGCTGCTGGCGACCGGCGCCGATGCTCTCGCGGTCGCGTGTCCTTTTTGTATGACGATGATTTCGGATGGGGTGAAGGCAAAGGGAGTCGAGATCGACGTGCTCGATATTTCCGAGGTGGTGGCTGCCAGGATCGAGACTACGCCCGCGAGACTGTATAAAGGTTTATCGTCTGCCGAATCTCGCCCGCTTCATACGGCCGTGACTCGGTCTCGATCCTGAACCCCCGCTTTCTGCACTCGAGCAAAAACTCCTCGGCGGCGACTCGTCCCGGATCGGCCACAATCGCGGTTCCATTCCGCGCGAGAGTTGCCTCGAGAATCGATGCCACCGCGGGAGCGTACGCATGTTCGTACAGAACGTCGGCCGCGACAATGCGGTCAAATGGCGCCTCGAATGTCGGCCATGTACGCCAATCGGCGTACCTGGTTCGCGGCTCGATTCCAAAGGCCCGCCACGAATTCGCGCGCGTGAACAGGAGTGCATCCTCGTAGTAATCCGTCGCGACAACCTCGTAACCGGCGCTTATCGCCGCCAGTGTGACAATCCCCACGCCGCACCCCAACTCGAGCAGGGAATGTCCCTTTCCCTGATCCTCGAGAAGTCGGGCGCCAAGTATGAGGCACGATGGCCAGATGTCGGCCCAGTACGGAAGCCGTTCGTCCCGGACGTAGTCCTCCTCCGTGATGAGATCATCTGAGTTACGAGGCCTCATGACATCGAACTCCTTGTCGCCGACTGACACGCGATCACTCGTCGTGTCGAATCGCTGTTCGAGGTCGGACACAAGCCCTGCGCTCGACGCACTCACAACGCGAACTTTTCCGCAAAGGAAGCGTCGTCGCCCAGCAACAGCGCGTTAACCATCTCGCCGACGTCGACCCGCGGCCGCTCCGGCGGGACAATGAGCAGCGCGTTTGCGACTGACATCGACGTCAGAATGCCGGATCCCTGCGGACCGGTAAGGCGCGCTGAGAGTGTTCCGTTCTCATGCACGCGAACCACTCCGCGCAGAAAGTGCGTGAGTTTCGCCCCGATAGTCACGACTTCCTCGAGCTGTACCGGAACGGGGCGCCGAAAAATATGCGTGTAGCCGAGCATGAGCCGGATCGCGGGGCGCACGAATAGGTCGAACGTCACCATGACTGAAACCGGGTTTCCGGGAAGTCCAATCCACGGCACTCCATTCAACATGCCAAAACCCAGCGGTGCGCCCGGACGCATCCGAATTTTCCAGAATTTCATTTCGGCACCGAGCCCGGCGAGCACTTCACGCACGTAGTCGAACTCGCCGACCGAGACGCCGGCCGTCGTCACGATCAGGTCACATCCCGTCGCACGCTCCAGTCGTGCGCGCAGGTCAGCGGGGTCGTCGCGCGCGATGCCGAGGTCGATCGGTATGCCACCCGCCATTCTGATCATCGCGTGCATGGTGTAGCTGTTCGAGCTGACGATTTTCTCACCGTTGACAGCTTCGTCGAATCTGTCCAGATCAACGAGCTCGTTGCCCGAGCCGAGTATAGCCACGCGCGGACGCCGGTAAACCTCGACTTCCGACGCGCCAACTGAAGCAAGCACACCAATCTGAGCGGCTGAAAGCGGTGCGCCCGGCCCGAGCACGACTTGACCCTGGCGTATATCCTCACCGCGAAAGCGCAGGTTCTTCTTCGCATCGCGCGCGTCGCGGATGATCACCGACGTTACCCCGCCGTCGGTATCTTCCACGCGCACGACCGTGTCGGTGCCTTCCGGAATTGGGGCCCCAGTCATGATGCGAACCGCCATACCCGCCGGAAGCGGGCCAGAAGGGAAGCCGCCCGCCGCAACGGTTTCGCGCACCGGGAGTGTCACGGGCGCCGCGGCGGTTGCGGTCACGATGTCCGGCGAGCGAACCGCATATCCATCCATCGCTGAATTGTCCCACGGCGGAAGCGTAAGCGGCGATGTCACGGTCTGCGCCAGCACTCGTCCCAGTGTGTCGAGGAGTGGAATTCTCTCGATTGAAAGCTTCTGGATGTCTGCGAGTATCCGCGCGCTTGCTTCAGGAACAGTGAGCACTTATCGCGCGCTTCCACCCAGGCGCAATTCGGCGAGCCTGGCGCCAATCGCGTCCTGTACGCGAGTAACGGCACCAACGGATGTGTAATTATTGCACAACAAGCTGAACATGAGCATGCGTCCATCCGCCGTAGTGACATACCCCGACAGCGATCTGGCGCGGTCGATAGTTCCGGTCTTTGCGCGGAGATTACCGGCCGCGGCCGTTCCGCGCATGCGGGTAGCGATAGTCCCGTCGACACCCGCGATCGGGAGCGCATCATAGAATGCGGAGAATGAGGGATGCCGGCGCATGACGTCGAGCACCCGAATGACCGTTTCCGGAGTCAGGTAGTTGTGACGCGACAGCCCGCTTCCATCCCGAACCGCATAGCCATCGGGCTCGACACGCCACTCTGCCAGCTGGCGCTCCATCACGGCCCGTCCCGAGTCAGCGCTGCCCACGGAGGTTCGCTCCAGTCCCAACGTCTTGAGTAGAACTTCCCCAATCTGATTTTGTGACGGCTTCTCCAGTGCCGGAAGGATTTCACGCAGAGTTGGTGACCATACAGTAAAGAGTGTGTCGACCACTCCGGTCGTATCCCGTCCCGCCGCATCGACGACGATCCCGCGTTCGAACAGCGCCTCGCGAAGCGCCGAAATATATGCCCGAGCTGGATCTCGGTGCGCGACAGTGAGCAACGCGCTGTCACCGACAGCAATGCTCCCTCTTATTGTATATCCGCCTGTTACACTATCCGATGCGATCGCCAGGTTCGTGAGGCGCCGTCTGGCGGTTGTGTCGTTCCTCGAGGCGTCATCGAGCGCCACAGTAACGGCCCGCATCTGCACCGGGGGATATGATCGCGATGGCGCCGTTTCCGAGGTAGGCGAACCGCCCGGCTGTGCCGCGGCACGCACGACCACACGTGAAAAGGCCTCATTGAACAGAAGTTCATCGACGCCGGCAGAATACGGATAGTCGAAATCATCCCAACTCCAACCCATGCCATGAATCGCGTCCGAAAATGCATCGCCGGCTGAAAGCAATCTGCCGGTGATGCGGAGTATCCCGCGCGCCGCTAGCGAATCCGCGATACCGCGCAACGGAAGCATGGCGTTGCCGAGCATGTTGTCGCTGGCGGAAGGATCGCCGCGGCCGAAAATGAGCAGGTCGCCGCGAAGCACTCCGCCCGAACCGAGAATCGTGTCCGCAGTTGCCTCGCGCCGCACGGCCACAGTAGTGCGAAAGCGAAAATCCGGTCCGAGTTGAGCCAGAGCGACGGCGCCTGTGACGATCTTCATGTTGGAGGCCGGCATGAACAACTTTCCTGCGTTGCGCGAATAAACCGTGTCGCCGGTTGCCGGGTCCACGATCAGAATGCCCCAATGCGCAGTCCGAAACTGCGGCGTGTTGACCAGCGAGTCGATCGTGATTCGGAGCGCGTCGCGCCCGGATAACTTTGCACTCTCGCCAGGCAGCTTGCGCGCTGAAGCGCAGCCGGACGAGAAAACGAGCAATGCACCGAGCTGGCAGGCCTTCCGGAAACTCGCTTCAGGGTTTCTTCTCACTCCTGCTTTGCGTCCGAACTGTTTCATCGTCGCATTACCTCGCGCTCTATCAGTTCCGCGAGTCGCGTGAGCCACTCGCCGTCGGAAAACCGGATCACCGGAAAATCGACGTGCATTTCTTCCTCCGTGTCAGTCACAACCGCGAGAAATTTTGAGGCCCGACAGTTCCCGTCGGCGAACAAAGTCGTTGCGTGCACCGATGCCCGAAACACCTCGATCTTCGGTAGCACAGCTTTCTTGAATCCCTCGCACACAACAATGTCCGCATCATTCATGTACTGCTCTGCCACTTCCTCGGGCGACGGCTCCGTATTCAGCCTCTCGATGAGCGCAAACTTGCCGGGCGCTACCATGGCGACCTTGGCCGCGTTACCCTCATGGTAGTGCCGATACGTATCTGTGGTATTGGGATCGATGTTGAAAGTGTGCGAGCCGTGCTTGATAGTCATGACGCGATGACCACGCCGCCCAAGCTCAGCCACGAGCCGCACGACCAGTGTCGTTTTTCCGCTATTCTTCTTGCCGATAATCGCTACCATCGGTGGTCGAGGCATAGCGCTCCGCGAAACTCAGGTCGGCTGGCGTGTTGATATTCATGAATAATCGCTCGGCGTCTCCGAATTGCGCGACCTCTGCCGCGCTCAGACGGGCGACTCGGATGTCCTCGTAGAATCCGACAACTCGAAGATCGCCCGAATCGAGTCGCCGCTCGATTGCTGGAATGCAAGCCGGAGTGTAATACGCGCACAGCGGCTCGACACCCCGACGTGAACCGCTCTCCGCTACCGCCGCGTCCGTTTCCGCACCGAGCTCGCGTAAGCGCCTGAGCAGCGCCGCGGAAACGAACGGCATGTCCCACGCAACCAGGATGACAGGGGAGCCGGATAGCACCAGGGCAGAGTGTATGCCTCCCAGGCTGCCGAGCCCTGGGCGCACATCCGCCGCTGTGCGTACACCGGGAAGCCAGCCGGACGCCGCGGGATCGTTGCTTATCAGCAGGAGATTATCCGACGCCTGCGAGAGCACTCTCGCCACACGGTCGATGATGCGCTCGGCGTTCACGCATTCAAGTCCTTTCGGTTTGCCGCCATACCTGGTAGCGCTTCCACCGGCGAGGATGACACCGGTGCAACTTGAACTCACGCCCGGTGGATTTGCGGATTTCCGCTCACCGCTCGTCCTATGAGTTGCATGCCCGCTGCGCGTGCGATTTCCACAGCGAGTGTCGAGGGTACCGACGGCGTTGCCACCGTCGCGAAACGGGCTCGTGCAGCCTTGAATGCCAGTTCTCCCGAGATGCGCCCTGTGACCAGAAGAATTAGATCTTCGAGTGGCCGTCCCTCCAGAATGGCAGCGCCAATTACTTTGTCCACCGCGTTGTGGCGGCCTATGTCTTCAGCATGATTCAAGAGCGAGTTGCCGTCGGTCAGGGCGGCCGCGTGAATTCCACCGCTTTCCTTGTACCGCTCTCCTCTCGCAAAGAGCTCCTTGAAAAGCGCTCGGGTGGGAGCGAGCTCCAGCGGTGCGGGCGCTGACTTGCGGCGTGACACGCTGCTGAGTGAGCCGAGGATTGTTGTTACAGCCCCGCATCCCGAAGCCAGCACTCGCCGCCGGTCTGCCGCCTCGACGGTGTTGAAACGATCCGGCGGGACATCGACCCAGAATCCAAGTTCCTGAGCACAAGGGCGCATTCTGAGAATGTCCGAGGCGCTCTCAATGTATCCCTCACCGTGCAGCCAGCCGACGACAAGTTCCTCCAGCTGATCGGGCGTGCACATCCACGTGACCGCTGGCGCATCGTTCACCTCGAGCCAGACCGGAGTTTCTTCGACTGAGTCGAGGGCAAGTGCGGGAATGGTTAATTCGGACATTACCTTGGAAGATGGGGGATGGGGGATCGGGAGTAGCTGAGGTCACACTCTACTCGCAGTCTCCGGCACCAGTTTCCTGCATGACTCCCCATCCCCCATCCCCCATCCCCTACTCCCCGCTGGGAATACTCCGCCCTCCCTCTGGGCTCCCGCCCTTCACTCAATGGTCTTCCCCCATCTCCTCCGGACGGGCGTCCGTACCCACCAATCCTTCCTGTGTCGGCGAATCGGGGGGCGACCATGGAGTTCCATGCTCAATGGCGGATTGTACGTCCTGAGCTCCATACAGCTGGACTTCGAGATCCTCTTCCAGATGCTCTGCTTCCTCGTCCGTGTGCTGAGACAGGCGTCCCAAAGTGCGAGAATTCCCATCCGCGGTTGCTCCAGCACCTTCTTCGATATCCTCGGATTCCTCGTCGCGACGGATCGCATCAACGACCAGGTTGTTTTCGTAGCTCGTCAGACCGATGACATCTGTCAGAATGTGTTCGGCGATCCGTCTCTCACCTTCGGTACCGATCCGGCCGGAAAGCGTTACGACTCCCCGCTCGACGGAAATGGTAATGCTATCGGCATCAACCGCCTCATGTTCGTCGAGCTTGCCGCGCACAAGATCGCGAAGCTCGATATCGCCAAGACCTTCGAGGTCGTAAATGTCTTCGTAGTCGTGCGCCATGGTCCTACCTCCTGATCAGTGAGAAACGGGCTATCGAGAAAACAGGTACGACGCACCCAGGGTGATCACCGCGTTGTGAGTGTACTCGTTCTTGGAAGCGGAGCGCGCCAATACGGCACCCGTCTGTCCAGTCGGTGGAATGAAATACGAATCGGGATACTCGAGCTGGTAAAGAT
>JACDCM010000049.1:0-3200 GCA_013817545.1 Gemmatimonadaceae bacterium
CCTCACGCTCGCGTCACGGTACGAGGGGTCTTTCCGGCTGGGCTCGACCCGAAGAGTGAGCCGCCCAAGCCGGGCCAGGCGCGAGCTGAGATTGTCCGCATCCCCGCCGAAATCAAGCAGTGAAAAGAAAAGGGTGGAGCACGTTGCTGCCTGGGTTTGCGGTGATGGGAACTTTCGCAGTCGCTACGGCTCAGGCACCACCCGCTCACGAAGTGTGGCAGGCGGATGTCCGGGTACAGTTGCTGGAAGTCACAGAGGTCAAGGCGGGCGGGCCGTTAACAACTCGTGTCGTGGTAATGAGCGACAACGATGACCATGCGCGTGCGGTGCGGCTCGAGATTCTGCTTCCCGTTGGGGTGGGGGTTCTGCGACTCGGCGAGGGTTGCCGATCAAGCCCGAGCGTCGTGTCGGCACTTACCGCCCGAGTCTCCTGCGCTCTAGGCGACATCCCGGTGGGCGGTCTCCGCGAAGTGCGCGTCATGACGACTGGCGCTGCTACGGGAGTGCTGAGCCGCTTTGCAGCCTTTGTAACGAGCGATACGCCCGATCCGGTTCCATCCAACAACTACGCTGAGAAGGTAGTTCCGTGAGACCGCTCGTCGCTCTCGCACTAATGATCTTCGCTGCGCCATCGCTAAATGGTCAGCAGCCGCCGGCGCACGCTTCTCAGCTGAGGGCGGTCGTCCCGGTAAACGCGGTTCGAAATCCCCCGTACCTCCGTGCGAATGAAATACTCGGCCGTAGAATGCCCGGTGCTCAGCCACGCGTTCGGTTCGAATGGGAACACGTGCCGGGTGCCACTTCTTACGTGCTCACCGGCCAATGGACCAACAATCAATCGTGGGCGGTTCGCTCGTTTGAGTACCGCGTTACAAATCGCAACGCCACAAGCTGGAGAGCTAACCGCGTCACGTTCGACGTGATGCTTGCGCATGGAAGTCACTCATGGAAGCTGGTGGCGATCTTCGGTCCCGGTGACGCAGGCGATTTCCAGAATCCGGCTCAAGTGTCCTTCGACATTCGGGATCGTTGAGTGGGGCCGCCAAGCGGGTTGAAAGCAGTAATCACTCTGCGTATTCGTACACGCCATCTCGCCGCTCCGAAAAAACGGCGCATGCAGTACCCATTTGCCAGTCAGTGACTCTAACCTTGCGCACCAAGTGGAGCAAATAGCATGACCCTCAAAATTCGCTGTGCGCTGGTAATACTGCAGTTGCTGGTCGTCGCGCACTTTGCCAGAGCGCAGGGAGCCGGCGCTCCGTCCCAGAGGCTCCGTGTCGCCGTGATGGACCTCTCTGGATCAGCGCTCAAGCTGCAGTCGACGACCACGGCCATGGGCCAACCCCAGCCGCCATTTGGTCAGCCCGGCACTGAGCAGACCACCGTAACGATCGCTATCCCACCCCCATCCGAGTTCGCGCGCGGACTCACCGAGATGCTGACGTCGGTGCTGGTGACGACCGGCCGCTTCTCCGTGCTGGAGCGCGCCGCTCTCCAGCAGGTGGAGCAGGAGCAGGCCATCGGCGCGGCCGGGAAAACGACGAAAGAGACAGCCGCGAAACAGGGCGCGATTATGGGCGCTCAAGCGCTCATCACCGGTGATATCACTGGTTTCTCTTTCAAGAAGTCGAATCTGGGCGGCAAGCTGACCAACATTGTGAAGGGGCTGAGCGTCGCGAGCGAGCGGGTGAGCGCCGAGGTGAACATCGACCTGCGTTTGATCGACGCGTCAACGGGTGAGGTGATCTATTCTGCGAAGGGGAGTGGCAATGCGAGCCAGACGGGCGTCGCCGCTGACCTGATCAAGGACGAAAAGAAGTACAGTGCGGACGCAACCTTTACCACGCCCCTGGGGCAGGCCTCGCGCCAGGCGATTCAGAATGCTGTCGTTGGGATCCTCATGGGAATGCCCAAAGTCCGATGGAGCGGCCGAGTCATCGATGAGCGTGGCGGGGTCGTGTACATCAACGCGGGTGCCGCGGATGGCATGCGGCCCGGTCTCGAGCTGGAAGTATTCGAGGCGCAACCCGCGTTGGTAGATCCGGAGACGGGCTCGTCGCTAGGCGCTCCGGAGCGTCTCGTGGGCACGGTGGTCATCGACACCGTCCTGGAAAAATTCAGCACGGCGAAAATCACCAAAGGCGAAGCCATGGCGCGCGGTCACATCGTGCGGCTCATCAAGCCATAAGAGATCGGTTTACTGAAGGGCTTCTTTTCACTCAAGACACGAGGTTACCGCGTGCGACGATATTTTTTCCTGCTTGGGTGCTTCGCTATCCTGCCGTCCATATCGCTCGATGCCCAGCGAGGACAACCGCTCCAGCCTCTGCCGGATAGAGGCGCGCCGACGAGTCCTAAAACGGCAGCATTCCCGCCAGGGCCGGCGCCTCAGAACGTCCGTGTACTGCCGGGAAGCCCGCTGCTTCATGCCCTGGCGTGGGATCCGCTTCCGAATGTAGCTGGATACCGCGTCTTCAAGAGTATCAAGGGACAGTGGTATGCGCTCACGCAACAAATCACACTTGCCCAGACCTGGACCGACACCGCGGTCGTGCAACCGGGAACCGCGTACCGCATCTCGGCTGTGTATTCCGATGGACGGCTGGGCGACACCGACTTCATATACGCTAACCCGCCGCAGCCGCAGCAGCCTACCGGTTTCACGGTGCAGCAAGTGGGACCAGGTTCGGTCAACCTGACATGGCAACCTGTGGCTTACGCGGCTTTCTACAGAATTTTCGGTACGGGACAACCGACCGACGGCACGGTGGTAAACGGCACGCAGACCGGCTTCACGAAACTGGCTGACGGCAACTACACCTGGATGGTCTCGGCGGACTACGGCGGTTCTTATGGACCAGGCCCGAGTGCGAGCATCACACTCAAGTCAAGCGGGCGCTATCGCGTGGTCGCCAACGGTTTCCGCGTCGTGATTTCTACGGACGATGATCACATTTACCCCGAGGGCCGAATTGCAGGCCGGGATGGCAGGCAAGACGAGATTTATGCGGGGTTCGCGATGTTTCACGTCACTCGCCCGCAGGGGCAGATACTGGATCAGGACCTGCGTCAAACGAAGGTGCATGGCGAGATGGGGAAAGACCCAACCCGCGTAAAAGCAGGAACAGCGACTTTCGATGGCGGTCTTCAGACTGCCGACGTCTTTCCTCCGGTGCTGGACCCCTCCGTCACCGTTGGAG
>JACDCM010000049.1:3210-16104 GCA_013817545.1 Gemmatimonadaceae bacterium
TGACCAGTCCTTTCCCTTCCTCGTCTGGGACGGCACGCTCACCGACGGGCAGGATGCAGTGGTGATTTATCCAACAATGTGGGAGTCGGACGGCAAGGACGGGATCTATACCACCTGGTTCCTCGGCGAACGCGCCGAACTCCCAAAAGTCTGGTCCGAAGCCACGGTGCAGCAGGCGCTCCAGAGCAAGTCGATTTCGCTGACCACACCGCCGAGTTGGACGTACTTTATCGCGACACCCATGGTCTGGAACGATCATCCGATCGGGTCGGTCTACGACAGCGGTGTTGCCCCCAACTACAAGTCCCAGGCGGGCAAGCGTCTCCCTCGCCGTGCGATCATCCTTACCCGCGAGATGATCGAGTCCGCGCTGGCAAGCGGAAATGGAATCGTCACGATCCAGTTGATCGACCAGGGCGGGTACGGAAACGCCGCAAACGCTCACTACACCCTGTACGTGCAAGTTCAGAGGGTTCCGTGACCAGTCACGGATGTCACGGACTGTGCCGTGACCCGGAAAACTCGGTGTCGTTTTTAAGGATCGTCTCCATTAGCTGACCACTGACCAATGACCACTGAGACTGAGACTGGCCACTGCAACTCAGACTGGCACTGACACAGGCACTGTCTTGTCACCTGTGGATCGGGGGCAGTGTAATTGCCGGCCGGCCGTGCCAGGCGCCGTGGCGTATCTTGTTGAGCGGGCCGTCGATGGAACGAGCGATTGGATCGTGGCGGGGTCCTGAGGGCACCCACACTTTCACCGTCGCCGCTCTGTGGACGCAGTCACTGGACCCCAGTATGCCGCGCGTAGTTGGGAGGTCCAGCACTTCCACCGAAATCACAATAAAGCCGTGATGCGCGAGGGCAGGTTCGGAAAGCCGACCTGAGAAGATAGAACGAGGCTGACGTCGCAGCGCGGCTAGGGAACCGTGGCTTCCACCCCGGGGCATGCATGACCGGATGGGATCGCGGCGCAAACAGTATAGTAGTACTTCACTCCGCGCTGAACCGTGAAGTCCTCGAACTTGGACCCCGTGAAATTGATCGGATTGCCCGTGGCGTCTCGCACGAAGTCCAGCGCGAGCACGGTCGCTCCACCCTGCGCCATAGTCGTCCCCTTCTTGATCTGATAGGGTGCCGTACCAAACGGGTTCCATTCGACCACTATCCGATCGGCCGCTATTGGAACGGTCGCGCGTACGTTGAACAGAGGTACTCTCACCGGAGTGTACTCGCTCATGTGTGTATCCCCGTTCGGCATAGTCGCCGCGACCACATAGCGGTACTCTCTCTGCGGCATAAGGTCGTTAGGAAACGACCGTACAAATATCCGGTCAAAGCCCGCTTGTGGCGAACGATCCCATGTAACGTTCGACGTAATTTCGATCTGGTCGCGAAAGAGACGAAAAGAAACCGGCTCCTTGCTCACATGGAAATTGATGTCAACGATGGTATTGGACTGCTCGATATTGATGGAGGAGCGCAGGTGCCCGTATCCGGCGTTCACCGGGCCGAACACCGACATGACGATGGTGGCTTCTGGAAGGCCGGGCCCGTTCGAGGCGCCGCGGTACTCCGAGGATATAGCGAATCGTTGAGGGCCGGCCGGTACACCAGTGATCCGGAACGGTTGGGTACTAACGACCGCACCGGTGGGCGGGATAGGGTGGGGGCCGAACACGCGATACTGAGAAATTCCCGAGACGAGCGGCCATGTCAGGTCAACCGTCTGAATACCAGTGGCGACGGCATTCAGGCTTGCTGGATGGGTTGTTTGGGTGAGGTTGATCGGGGCACCGATAGAGGTTGGCATCGCCGAGCGCTCGTTGCTGCCAGCCGGGACCAAATACGGGACGGGGACCGCAGCCCCGGTCGTCCCATCCTCATAGACCGCAATGACCTGGTAGAAATAAGTCGTGCCAGGCGTGACCGTCCCATCGACAAATGCTGCGACGTCGATCGGTCTGGTCAGGTCTTCTCCAGTTGATCTGCCGTCGAGCGCCCGAAGTATGCGATAGGTTGCCGCCGACCTGCCTGACACTGGCGACCACGAAACTGTTACCGAGCTGCCCGCGCCGGTGACGGTCACGTTGGTTGGTGATGGAAATTCCTGCGCCGACAGCGAAGCCGGCGCCGACATCACCAGAGCGACGACAATAGTGCCCACCCTTGCGCGGTGGCTAAATGCTTGCTTCATGGTCGATCCTCAATGGGGGTTCCCAGCCTCAGGCTCCGAGGCGTATTCGACTGAACGTGGCGCCCGGGCTTCGGAGCCCGGGTGGAGCAGACCAGACCAACGACCGCGCACGCGTCCACTATTGCTAGCACGCGGTGAGCGGCTGCACCTCTCTGAGCACGACGTCGGCTGTATGCTGTGAGTCGACAACGCCGTTGAAGGACGGGTGAATTCTCACCGTCACCGGGTCGGTGAGTTCACCTTGCGCCAGTGCGGCTACCAGGAGAAGGATTTTCGACATATTGGGCGCAACGGGGTTTCCATGCCCCGCGGGCCACTGCGTCATGCTGCCGTGCATGATGGACAGCCCGTAGTGTGCCGCCCCCGGAATCAGATCCCAGGATACGCAACCGAGTACGTTCCGTGTCCCATTCGATTGGGGGACCACCCAGTACGAACCAGTCGCCCCGGTTGCACTACCGTGCGGCGTCGGTTGATAGGGAACCCATTGACCAGGGATGACTTCTCCGCGCCCGTTGTCGGCGATCATTTGAAAATGCATCACGTGGTGCAGGTCGGCTAACGGCCCGGTCGGGTCCTGGTACTTGTTCAAGGTTTCGGAGATGGACTTCAACCCTCCCGCCGACAAGAGGCTCGAGTTTGAACCAAAAGGGTAAACGTGAATGGGAGGATAGCTTGCCACTCCAGGTTGGGGCGTCTTCAGCAATTTGTATCTGACGCCCGGAAGTTCTTGCCAGCTGATAGTCGGCTTGTTGTAGTTAGCGACAATGGAGAGCGCTGGCACTTCCAGCGGCGGAGGCGCATAGCTTACCCAGGGGCTCACATCCCTGGTCTCGTCGGCGTAATGCGCGACCACCTGGTACTGCACCGGTGCGCCAGGCGTCGGCATGGCATGCTCAAAAGTCGTCTCACCATTCACGAGCTTGGCGATCAACTCGGTCGCTCCACCCGCTATGCCGCCAATTCTGTGAACCTCGTACATGGACACCGAGCCCGGCGCGGCTGGTCCCCAGGTAAGTGAAAGACGACCTGTGGTAGCTGACGGCGCGACCTGCAGCGCCGAGACTGGTGTCACCCGAACCTTTCCCCGTGTTTGTTGGGGTCTCTCTCCGAGCGGAACGGGCCCTACCGACTGGGCAAAGGCAGGTCTGGCCAAGGGCGCTGCGAGAACCAGAGCGATGGCGATCGATTGAGAAATTCGACGATTTTTCATTTTCAATGTCCTTGCATGCGCGTTGGTTGAAACTTTGCGTCAACATTCTGCAAAAGCACGCGGTCGGTTAAAGAGCGAGAGGACGTAAGAATCGCCCAACTCGGCGTCCCATTGTTCAACTGCAGCTCGGAAAGCCAAGCGTCGCCGCCAGAAGACCGGGCAGAAACAGCACCCCTGTATCCTTGAGCCAGAACTCCCTGAACGCGATCTCCGAGTGCGGCATCGTGTATGCCTTGCACACGGCGGTGTGAATAGCCGGCGCGTTCTGCTGGAAGTTGGCCCAGGACGCGAAGCTTACGCTGGCGGGCGCGGCCAGGTGGCACATGGTGCAGTATGGCCGAACGACGGAGCGATAGAAGCCAGCCTGCGGAGCCCAGCCCGCTGGGACGTAGTCGGTCACGGCCTTCGCACCCGGAATGGATACAGCGTCGTTGTACAAACCTCTGATGTAGCTGATTACCGCCGGGCTTGGAGTCGTCTCGAGCACAATCTGATTGATCTTCCGGATGTTCTCTTCCTGGCTCTGCCTGTCCCCCGGCGGCACGCCGCTGAACACAAGAAGCGACGGATCAAGCGGCAGCAGCGACGCGCCTTCCACTCTGTTGGTCGACGAATTGTATCGACCGCCATGGCATGACATGCAGGACTGCGGGACGAACTTGGGCCCTTCCGTATCGAATGTGGTTGTGTTGAGGCGCACGGGCGTAACAGCGAAGCCCCAGTTACCCAGGTAACTTGGCGATTGGTTCGTACCCGGAGTAAAGGCCATGAAGGTGGCACCCGTCTGGTCCATGGTGATCATGGTGCCGCCTCGAGGCATCATCCCCCACGCGTCCAGCATGGTTGAGCTGTAGTTATTCAAATCATGCGGCTTCGTTTCCATCTGAGTGCCAGCCGCAGCATACGTGATCGTAGCGGGATCCCCGAAGCCCGCCTCGCCGGGACCGGGACCGTGGCTGGTCGAATAGCAGATTGTTACGAAGCGCGCATAGGGCGGTGCTACCGGCCTCTGAGCGCAGTCGGTACGCCGCCCCACGCCGAGATCGATTGCGTTGCCGTACACTGCTTCCGACGCGGCCCGAGTGGGAAGGCCCCACAGCGGCCAACCGAAAGCGTTCAGATTCATGGTCATCGAACCGCTGCAGTTCACCACGTAGTCGCACTCGTAATTCATGTGGCTCGTGGCCTCAGCGTGCGATCCCAGACCCTTCCTGCTAAGCCAAGGTATAGCGCGCTGTGGAAGTACGCGGACCATCGCCTGTGCTACCGTGGCCGTTCCGTAGTCGGCGAAGTTGCCGGGATACAGGGCCGAGACCTTCCAGGTGCCCGGACCGGGCGGCGCAGACGGCACTGTTGCCGTAGTCGCCGTTTGATGCTGCCCAGTGTGAGGCATTCCAGGACCGTCGAGCCGATACAGCATCGCGCCCGGAACAGCTTGCCACTGTAACGCCACCTTCCCGCCACCAAGGTGATTAGCGGTGAAGACGGACGGATTCAGGAGCGGCGGCGAAATGAATTGCAGTACCGGCGCTTCGCCCCATTTGCCATCCGCGTAGTGCGCGACGAGGGAATACCGCCAGGTTGGCCGCGGATCGGGGAGGGTATCCTGGAACGTCGTGCCCGTAAAACCTTCTGGTGTCCTCTCAACGGAGGCGTTCACGCCATCGCTGCGCCACAGCGCGTATCGAGCGGCGTTGGGCGTTGCGTCCCACGACAGTCGCGCTACGAGCGGCGTGCCGGTGACCACGAACCCGGTTGGTCCGGGCGCAGGCGGCAGGCGCGGCGTTTTCGTAACAACGGGGTCCTGAATGCGTATTTGGCCGTAGGACGCTCCTGGGCTACAAAAGACTATTCCCAAGATGGCGACGAGGACTGCGACGGTCCGAGGGTGGTTCACTTTCGATCCTCTGCTACGAGTCTTTTGTGTGTCCACGTGCACCCGATTCGATCCTATGGAGTTACTGGCCCTGCGCACTTGCGTCAGGGTTTTGCCGCGGCGGCCGTCCCCTTCGCGATGGTGATGACCGTCGACTCGGTGATCGTCTGGGTCGTACCCAACCCGTCAGGTACCGTGACTGTCCGGTTGATCGTGCACCGAGCTAGCTGCGCTCCTCCCGCGGGCACGCAGTCGCCAGGCATCTTGAACCTGAAGTTGTTCCGTGCCGCTTCCATTTGCTTGTCCGCATTCGGAACCATTTGCCCCATCGCCTTCATCATTTCGGCCATGTCTTCCGGTGTCGGATCCTTGCCTTTGAGCTTGTCCGCCATGGCCTGCATTTTTTTCATGTCCATCCCCTGGCCGGGCGCTTGAGCGGCCATAGCCTCCATCTTCTTCATGTCCATTCCCTGCGGGCCCATCGGACTTGGTGCGGCCCCGGCAAGGGCGCTCATTCCCTGCGCGTGAAGTGCGGTCCAGGCGGGGGTGAAGATCATATCCCGCCCCGGAACTTCGTTCGTCCACCCGCCCATGGGTTTCGGGCATTTTGTCATCGTGGGGTGCATTTCATCGCCGGCCGGGCTGATCTGGGTGGCGACCTGAAGTGACGCCCCGGACTTCACTCCGAGCCAGAAAGAGAACGCCGAGTACGGGAGCGCCATGATTCTGACGATGCACTTGTTATTCACAGTTATGGCGGCATCTGTCCAATAAATTGGCGCCGTCAGCTCACTCGGCCCTGACGTCAGGTCGAACTCTGGCTCGGAAGGGTCAGACGTGAGTCCGAAGGTAATGCTTCCCCGGCCGGTGATCTTGCGGGTCCCGCCCGGGGGCGAGGTGGAAATAACGCTTACGGCGGACTGGAAGGTGATCGTGTAAGGAGTACATCCCTTTACCTCCTTTTGAACCTCAACGACTTCGTCCTGCTTGCCGCTGCTTTGCATCGACTTGCGTATTGCCTCCTTCGTCTTTTCGACGTCAGGACGGAGACAGCCGTGAGTGTTTTTCAGCGGTCCGCCCGTCAGCTGGGCACGCAGACCACCGGCAACGCAGACGGACATGATCCCAACCAAGAGGCTCCCCGCACACGCTAATCTCATCGGTCGCACTGTAAGTCTCCCTTTAGATCGGCTGATGCTTTCCTGAAAACACGACCAGTTCTGCTGATCCTGGCGGGTAAGTTCGCGTCAGGCCCTCATCTGCAGGTCAGCCGGTATCATCTCTACGTCATCTTGGCTAAGACCCTGTCACGCGCTGAGTTAACTCGCGCGCAATGGTCCGAGATGCCTGGCGTGAGAGCGGTAGCCGGTCAGCGACGAAGAACGAACCGCGGTCGGTGTCCCCCCAGCGGCCTCCTGGGTCGGGGCGTGCCATGGCAGCGGCGCGTGAGACGGCAGCGCGGGTTCCGGCCACGGCGCAGGTAAGGAGACGAGGGCGCACGAATGGCGGGTGGACGAACGAGGTGCGCCAGGGACGGACGTGATCTTCAACCCGCCTGGACCATGCTTCAAGCGCAAGGGATGAGCGCCACCGCGGTTGTCTCAGGCCCAGGTATCCAACACCATGGACGATGCAGGACACCGCGAGTGGCGGCCTCGAACGCCGTGAGGCGACGGCCGCGGTCGGCCGCCGTACCCCACGTGAAGCTATTTCGCGCTCATTCTCAGTGTGACCGGGCCATTCGTCGTGACCGCGCGTATGGGCGGCCCCCCCTGGCCCAGCGTCGTGGAGATGCGACGGTTGAGACGCCCCGATACAGTGATCGGGAAGCCGTGTGTCATCGGACCGTTAACGGTCCCCGTCTCGAGCTGTGCCGAGTAGCTCTCGGGAATGGTAAGAATGACGGGTCCGTTCCTGGTCTCCGCATCCAGGCCGGCGCCGTCCCATTTTGCTCCGCTGAGCTCGATGGCGAGCGGACCGTTCTGCGTGCGGCCGCGGACGTCGCCGCCCACGCTCCTGAGCGACAGCGGTCCGTTGTGAGCATCGAGCTGCATGTCGCCTGATACTTCACGAACCGAGATGGGGCCATTGTGTGTCTCCAGCCGCAGGTCGGAGCGGCGCGGAACGAAGATCTCGAAACTCGCGGACCACGATCCCCGGCGACTGCTCTCGGGACCATCGGCGCGAATAGCTGAGCCGCTGGTCTCCACCTTCACTTGCGATGCGATCTCCTTCGCGCCCGCTTCGTTCTCGTCCTGCGTCTGCACTTTGACGCGAATGTGGATGCTGTCGCGGTCCCAACCACGAATGGACACGCCACCGTTCCTGCCCGCGTCCACCGCGATCGCCTTCCCATTCGATCGCATTCCCAACTCGCGGATCTCGCAGAAACGCGCGCGATCAGAATCATCGTTACCCCATCCGGAGCGGCAGCGCTCCAGCCAGTCCTCGTCATCATTTTCCTGTGAAGCGGCGGTGAAGGATGTGGCCGTCAGCGCAAGGAGCATCGCGGCCAACGCGAGCGGAAATCGGAATTGCATGGACTCGTTCTCCAGAAGGGGATAATGACATAAGACAGTGGCCATACGGAAAAGGTTGTGAGCCGGTGCCATCGCAGTTGGTCCGCAATCCGCACTCCTTCCCCCCCGGATCCACCGCTGAGCTAGCTTGGCAAGCATTTTTGTCCCGACACTAGCACCCGAGATCTTTCATGGCTTCTACAAAGTCTGCTGGCGTGTCGAGAGGCGACGTCCTCCTACTGGTCGGGACCACCAAGGGCGCATTCCTTTTCTGGTCGGATGCGTCGCGCAGGAAGTGGCGCATGGATGGACCACATTTCCGTGGTGAATCCGTGTATGCTCTCGCCTTCGACGAGCGGGGCGGCCGCCAGCGAATCCTGGCGGCTCCCAAGAGCAACCACTGGGGGAGCGTTCTTAGATCGAGCGACGATTTCGGGGCAACATGGTCTGCGCCCGATAGGCAGAATGTCCGCTTTCCAGCCGAATCGGGACTGGCGCTGGCTCAAATCTGGCAGATCCGTCCAGCGTCGGACGAAAATCCGGACGTGGTTTACTGCGGTGTCGAACCGGCCGCGTTGTTCGAGTCTCGGGATGCCGGCGATAGCTGGTCGGTAGTCAGTGGCTTGATGGCGCATGAGCACAGGCCGCAGTGGCAACCGGGCGGCGGTGGCCTTTGCCTTCACACTATCGTGCTCGATCCCACGAATGATGTGCGAATGCTGATAGCGATCTCGACGGGCGGCGTTTACCGCACGGATGATGGCGGCAAGAGCTGGAAAGCGCGCAACGTTGGTGTTCGTGCCGAATTTCTCCCTGACAAGTATCCGGAGTTCGGGCAATGCGTGCACAAAGTAGTGCATCACCCTTCCCGTCCAGGCCAGCTATTTCTGCAAAATCACTGGGGATTGTATCGTAGCGATGACTGGGGGGACACCTGGCATGACATCGCGAATGGAGTGCCTTCCGATTTCGGTTTCGCGATGCAGATGCACCCTGGGGAGCCCGGAACCGTGTACATCATCCCGCTCGAATCGGACGAGTTCCGCTGCGTTCCCGAGGCGAAACTCAGGGTTTATCGCACCCGAAACGCTGGTACCTCATGGGAGCCCCTGGCGAGCGGACTTCCGCAAAGCCAGGCTTTCGAGACCGTCTTGCGCGACTCTCTGGCGGCCGACAGCCTCGATCCTGCCGGCATTTACTTTGGTACCCGCAACGGAAAACTCTTTGCCTCAGCGGACGACGGCGAAAATTGGCGCGAGATCGCCGAAGGTCTTCCGTCCATCGTTTGCGTGAAGGCCGCGGTGATCGGGGCGGCTGCGCCCGCGTCTTCTTCCAGTCAGCAACAGTGATCACGATCGAGCTGCCGAGGGCGCTTCAGCAGTATGCGCATGGGAGCACGGTCATGCAGGTCGACCATCCGTGCGCAACGGTGAACGAAGCATTGACCGCTCTCGAAGCAAAGTTTCCGCGGGTATTGGACAGCGTCATCGACGAGAGGGGCGAAGTGCGTACTCATGTGAACGTCTTCGTCGATGCCAGGAGCATCCGCTTCCTCTCGGGTCTGGCTACACCTGTAACTGAGGGGAGCACGATCGTGATCGTTCCAGCGGTGAGCGGGGGATAAGAACTGGATTGCGGACTGCGGACTGCGAACTAGCACCGAACACCGAGCCTTTTCCTTCCCACCTTACTTCAACTCAAACTCATGCGCCACTTCGCCATTGCCATCGTCCTGGCTGCTGCCGCCCCACTCGCGGCGCAGACGCCCGCGCAAGCGGCGTCCACACAGATGCCAGCGCGCGCCATAATGCTCGAGGACGTCGAGAGAAGTCGACAAAATGTCCTCAAGTACGTGGATGCCGCGCCCGATTCCATGCTGGGCTACAGGCCGAGCCCAGGCGTTCGAACGTACGCCGAGCAGATAGAGCACGCCGCCGGCGCGAACATTTTCATACTCTCGGGAGCGTGGAAGCAGAAGTCGGCCCCAATGGCCATGGACACTGCGAAGTACCGCCACAACAAGGTTGCACTGCGAAGCTTTGTGAACCAGAGCTACGATCTCTTCGCGGCCGCAGTGAAGGACGTGACCGATGAGAAGCTCGTGGCACAAGCGGACTTCGGCGGAATAAAGAAAATCGGCTGGCGCTGGATCTCCACCGCGCTGGAGCACACGACGTGGACGTTGGGACAGACGGTCCCTTATCTGCGCGCCAACAAGGTTACGCCGCCGCAGTATTTGCCATTCTAGAGGATTACGGATTGCGGATTACGGATTGCGGATTACGGATTACGGATTACGGATTACGGATTACGGATTAACTGCGAAAACGGAATGAGGGATGCTCCATTCTCCGCAATCCCGTCGTAGTTCTAAGGTAAGTCCGCAGTCCGCAGTCCGCAGTCCGCAATCCGCAATCCGCATCCCCTCATCCCTTGACGGCGCCCGCCGTCAGCCCCTGCACGATCCGCCGTTGAAATATCAGAACTATCGCCGCCACGGGCGCGGTCGCGAGCACGGCGGCAGCTAGAATCTGGCCCCACGGCACCTGGTACTGACCGCGAAAGAGGGCAATCGCCACCGGCACTGTCTGTCGCTCCGGCCCGAGTGTGAACGACAGCGCGAAAAGAAACTCGTTCCAGCAGTAGATGAATGTCAGGATAGCGGTAGTGGCGAGACCGGGTGCGGCAAGTGGAAGGAGGATTTTCGTGAAGCTCTGCCAGCGCGTCGCGCCATCCACGAGCGCCGCCTCCTCCAGCTCACCCGGCAGCTGACGGAAGAATCCGACGAGCAGCCAGACCGTGAGCGGCATAGCGAAAGTTATGTAAGGGAGAATCAGCCCCGGATGCGTGTTGATCAGCCGGAGCGATCGCAGTAAAAGATACAGCGGGCTGACGATGGAAATTTGCGGAAACATCGTGACCGCGAGAATGAAGCCCAGTATCAGTGCCTTGCCGCGGAATTTGAGGCGGGCGAGCGCGTAAGCGGCGAATGCGCCGATCGAAACGCAAAGGAGCGTTGTCGTACCAGCCACTATCAGCGAGTTGCGCACCGGCGTCAGGAAATCCCGTTCGGCGAAGAGCGCACGGTAATGGTCAAGCGTGAACTCTCGCGGCCAGAGAGATGGCTCTCTAAAGAGCGTCGCTTCCGGCGTGAAAGAAGCGACGATGGCCCAGTAGAACGGAAAGGCGGTGAACAGTATGAGCACCGTCAGGACGACTGCTGGCAACCAGCGAGGCCAACGCAGCATTAGCGCTCGTCCCCCTGAAGACTGACGCCCAGACCCTTGATGTACAGGATCGCGAGACCGAAGGTTATCGCGAAGATCACGACCGAGACCGCGGAACCGTAGCCGAACCGCAGGTTCTGCAGAAGCGCATTGAAAGCGTATAGCGCAACGGGTTCTGTTGACGTGCCAGGTCCGCCCCCGGTGAGCACATAGATCAGATCGAAGACGCGGAACGCATCGAGCGTGCGGAATATCAGCGTCACGAGTATCGCATGCTTGAGCAGGGGAATGGTGATGTGCGTCAGTTGCCACCATGCGCCCGCGCCGTCCATGCTCGCCGCTTCGTAAAGAGACTTGTCAATGTTCTGAAGTCCGGCGAGTAGCAGCAGAGCAACGAATGGTGTGGTCTTCCACACATCGGCGAGAATCACGGGCACCCAGGACGTGGTCGTGTGGATGAACCACACAATCGCCCGCTCTATAATGCCAAGATCCAGCAGCACCGCATTGACGATGCCCGCCTCGGACTCGAACATGAAGCGCCAGAGGAGCGCCGCGACCACGGTCGGAATAGCCCACGGTACAAGCACAGCTGCACGTACGCCTCCGCGACCGCGGAACGCACGGTTCATGGCGAGCGCCAGGAAAAGACCAAGCACAAGCTCCAGAGTTATCGAAACAACCGTGAAGAATCCGGTATGACCCAGCGAGCCCCAGAACCGCGGGTCGCGCATGATTTCGGCAAAGTTCCCCAACCCGATGAACGACTGTCCGAGCCACGGCATTCGCAGGTCGTGCTGGTGCAGCGACTCCCACACGGTCCATCCGAGCGGAAAGAGCGCAATCAGCGCAATGACGCCGACGGCAGGGGCGACCAACGCCCAGCCGAGCCGTGATTCGGACTTCATGGGGCTCTCTTCGACATTAACTCTCGCATACCAGTGCGATCCACAAGCGTATTGATCCGCAACGTAGCGGAGCGCAATGCCGCCTCGGGCTCAGCCTGGCGCACCAGCGCGCGGTGCAGCTCTATCTGGAGAATCTCCGACAGCTCCGTGTAGATCGGCGTGACTGGGCGCGGTGTGGCGCTCTCGATCGCGCGGCGTGCCTGCTCCACCGGTGTAGCCAGCACGGCGCTCAACCTGCCGTCGTCGAACAGAGCGTGCCGCGATGGATACTGCCCGACCTCCGCGGCTCGCTCGAGCATCTGGTCTGGTGCAGTCAGATATGCGATCAGGCGGTACGCAGCATCCGGGGACTTCGTGTACGCGTTGATTGCAAGCTGGTTGCCGCCGAGGGCCGCGGTCGAGCGTCCGCCCGGAGCTGCCGGCATTGGCCCGACCGTGAACTTCCCAGCCACGCGCGACTGCGCAGTGTCATTCATGGCCGCATACGGGTAGGGCCAGTTGCGCATGAATGCGGCGTTTCCGTTCTGGAACGCGAAGCGTCCCTCTTCCTCGTGCCAGGTGAGTACGTCCAATGGAGCGATCCGATCGTCGTACAGCGTTTTGCGCATGAAGGTGAGCGCCCGCACCGCCTCCGGTGAGTCCAGCATCACTCTCCCCTGCTCGTCTATGATCCGCCCGCCAAAGGCGCCGAGATACTCGATGAATGTGGTGACGAGTCCCTCGTAGCGTGCTCCCTGCCAGACGATTCCGTAGCGGGGACCTCCAGGACGCGATTGTGCCGCGCGCGCGAGCGCAACCATATCGTCAAGACTGCCCGGCTCGCGCGGCACAAGGTCGGTGCGGCGATAAAGAAGACCCACGTCGACAAACCAGGGTAGCCCGTACAGCTTACCCGCCCAGGTGTTGGCCTCGATGGTTGCCGGAAAAAAGTCGCTTACGGCAGGGTTGAAT
>JACDCM010000310.1 GCA_013817545.1 Gemmatimonadaceae bacterium
GCAATCCGCAATCCGCAATCCCCTTTTGCTTTGTCTGAGGGTGGTGGTTCATGAGTTACGTTGTGGCACTGCTACACCCGCTGGATGCGATCAATTGGCTTCGGTGGTCGATTCACCCGAGCACGGTGGCGGGAATCGCTGGTCTGGCGGCGCTGTACTGGTGGGCAGCTCACCGTGAGAAACGTTCGCCCTCCGCCAATCAGCGGCTGAGCTTTGGCGCGGGGCTATTGATACTCTTCGTCGCGCTGAACGGGCCCATACACGACCTGAGCGACTCGTATCTCTTCAGCGTGCACATGGTACAGCATCTGTTGCTCACCATGCTCGTCGTCCCGCTACTGATTGCCGGAACGCCTGGCTGGATGCTGCGTCCAGCCTTGAGGAACCGAGCGGTTGCTCGCGCGGCGCGCGCTATCACCACTCCTGCGGCAGCATTCGGCATCTTCAATTTGACGCTGGCGGTGTGGCACGTGCCCGCTGTTTACGATGTGGCCATGCGAAATCACGGCGTCCATATCGCGCAGCACCTCTGCTTTCTGGTCGCCGCGACGTTCATGTGGTGGCCACTCATGAGCCCGCTTTCCGAACTTCCCCGCGCCAGCTTTCCCGCGCAAATGCTGTACACCTTCCTGCTCACGCTTCCCATGTCCCTAATCGGCGTGATCATCACCTATGCGGAGGGAGTTCTATACCCGGCGTATCAGAGTGCGCCCAGAGTCGCCGGCTTGTCTCCCATGGAGGATCAGCTGATAGGCGGGCTCATAATGTGGGTTCCCGGCGGCTTCATTTTCCTGGGAGTGCTTACGGTTGTGTTCTTCAAGTGGGCCGCGTTGGAAGCGGAAAGTGGGGAGGGGGGCGACCTGGAATCGGAAATCGGGAATCGGGAGGCGGGAGTCGGGTATCGCAAAGTCAGGGTCTAAGACGTTGGGCGTCTTGATTCGCCAAGGTCATCCGTCCGATTCCCGATTCCCGATTAGCTCTAGTCGTCATCTCCGCCGCCCAGCGCCTGCTGGAACTCCTGCCTGAGCAGTGGATGCTTCTTGTACATGTAAAAGCCCATCAGAACCGCGGCCAGGAGATTCGCCGCGCCAACCTGATACCAGGCCAGCGTGCCCAGCAAGCCCGAATTGGACACGATGGCCGTGAGCCCGTAAAAACCCATCTCGATGATGATGAAGAGCACCAGTCCGAGCGCGAGAATGGCAGGCTGTTCCTCGGCGCGGTGGACGACCAGCGATATGAGGATGCCGACGACAGCGAAGACGGCGAAGTGGAAAATGGTGTAGGTGACGATGTGAGCGAATGACCCTTCGCTGCCTCGGGGGCCGAAGACATCGAGGAGCGCGGTGCCGAGCACTGCCGGAGTCGCCATCGGACGTCCGGCGATGAGGTCGACGAGAAGAAACCATCCCGCTACAGCGATCGCGCCGATCGCCCCCGCAATCAGTCCTTCACGAATGACGCTGCGTGCCACCATGGTTTTCACCCTCCTGCGCGGAGTGAGGTGAGGGGGAGAGTTTGCCGCGAAACCCCGGGCTCGAAGTCGAATTCACTCTCGCGCCCGACGAAGAGAATGTGTCGCCATTTGTGCGTTCTGCCAAGAGGGAAAGGCACGCATCATCTCGACAAATAGTGCAGGAGGTGCAAGAATGAAGGAATGAGAATGCAATCCAAGACAATAATCCTCGCCCTGGCCGCGTGCGTAACGACGGCGTGCGAGACCAGCGCCCCCGCTAACCAAGCGGTCGCGTCGGCATGCGGCGCCTTTCCGTCCGATAGCAGTTACGGAGTCGCGGCTCTGAGGTACATCGAGAAACTCGAGCCCAAACCACGCCGCTTTCTCACCGCGGTCACCACCGACTCGGTGTTGCCTTCGAAGGTGTTCGCGGCACTGCAGCAAAAGGGTCCCGGCTATCTCTACCCACCCGATTCCGCCGACCGTACCAAGGTACTCGACAAGCTCACAACTGTGGGCCCGTGGGCGGCATTGCTCGTTACGTGGAAAGGGGCACAGCTACTTGACGAAACCCATGGAGTTATCAGGCTGGGAGGTCACTTTGTAGTGACGGAAGAGGGCCCAGCGATGATGGGCCCGAACCGAGCTATCCATTTTACGTGCGATAGCGGCGAGTGGACCTACTCCCGTACGGTGGAAGAGAAGATTACGTGAGCGCTGCGGTTCAAGTGGAACCAGGCCCTGCGCAAGGCATCACCTCGACCGTCGCTCCTGTCGCGCCCCTGCGCGAACGTCTTCTAGCTCTCGATGTCTTTCGGGGAATGACCGTAGCCGGAATGCTTCTGGTTAACAATCCGGGCTCCTGGAGCGCGATCTATCCGCCGCTCGCGCATGCGGCATGGCACGGATGGACTTCCACCGATCTCATCTTTCCATTCTTTCTATTCATAGTCGGCGTGACGACACACCTGTCGTTGACGACGAGACGCGCCATGGGAGCCGACAATCGCGCCATCGTAAGGCAGATTCTCAAACGCGGCGCGATCATTTATCTGCTCGGGCTCGCTCTCAACGGCTTTCCATACTTTGATCCTGTGCCAGGCTCGTTCTGGGGGAGCAGCATCTCGCGATTCGGCATCAGTCCAGTGACGCATGAGTCGCTGCTAGACACGATCAGAATGCTGGGCGTATTGCAGCGCATTGCAATCGTGTATGTGTGTGCGGCGCTGATTTCGGTTTGGAGTACTCCCCGCCAACAAGCAATAATCGCAGGCGTGCTACTCGTCGCGTACTGGATTGTAATGACGGCGGCTCCCGTGCCGGGCGAAGGCGCAACCGGAGCCGCGCTCCTGGGTGAGCCCTCACGCACGCTCGCCGCTTACGTCGACCGCGCAGTACTCGGCAGGCACATCTACCATGGGACGAAGTTTTGGGACCCTGAAGGGATTCTATCAACGATACCAGCAATCGTGACCGCCATGCTCGGCATCTTCGCGGGTCGCTGGGTCGGCAAATCGATCCCGCTCTCCGATCGCATTTCGGGCCTCTTCGCGCTTGGCTCGCTTGGAGTTGTAGCGGGACTCGTCTGGAGCTGGGCCTTCCCGATCAACAAGCAGTTATGGACGAGCTCGTACGTTGTATTTACGGCGGGCATGGCGTGCGTTGCCCTCGCGACCTGCACTTGGCTGATAGATCTGCGTTGCTACAGAAAATGGACTAAGCCATTGATGCCTTTCGGCATGAATCCCATGATCGCCTTTGTTGGATCGGGATTAATGGCGAGGACGATCTATACGCTGTGGAAGGTGGAGTCGGAGCAGACGGGCAAATACATCACTCTGCAGGCAGCAGTGTACGGAAAGTTTTTTTCGTCGTGGATTGCGGAGCCGAAGCTTGCGTCTTTCCTGTTCGCGGTGACGTTCGTGGGACTCTGGTGGGGGATTCTGGCTTTGTTACTGAAAAGAGGGATCGTGTGGAAGGTGTGAGGGGGAGTGCGAACCGCGGATTGCGGATTGCGGACAGAAAACCGCGGATTGCGGAAATGATTGGAGCACTTTGACGAAATGCGCTGCTGCGCTGTGCCGAGCCTTCAACCGGCTCTGGTTTTTCTGCATTGGTGATCCAGTTCACACGATTCCTGTTGAACCGTGATTTATGCGAGTTGCGAGAAAGGGGGTGATAACCGAGCTGCTGTTCCGTTGCGAAGAGTGTGACGCAAACCCGTGCCGGTCGTAGCTATAACGGGAGCCTCTCATGAAGCCAAAACAGGCCTTTCACGCACTCGAGGTCCACGGCGAGCCCGGCATGGATGAGCTCATTCAGCCGCAACCGCTTTGAGTCGCGCGATCAAGCGCCGGTTCCCACGGAACGCCCAACGCGAAAGCGTTGTAGTACAACAAGATGCACGCGTACCCGCCGTGCGGTATGTGAGTTGCCACTTCCAGCCATTGTAATGTTACTGAATTCTTTCCGATCGATCGGCCGTTCGTTTGCACGTTCAGGGCTTTTACTGATCTGCGCCGCGTCAATGGCAACAGCTCAGGAGAGCGGCGCGAGCACAGGTGAGGCGACTGTCGGCTCCTCCGCCACGCCCAAGGTGTCAGCGGACCAGACACGAAGCAAGCGCCGAACTCCGCAGAAACGTGGCCGCGTTTCCAGACGCCGAACGCCAACGAGTCGCGCGATTGCGCCTGCGCCGCGCCACACGACGCCCCGTGGCCTGCCGGCTCTAACCAGCGATCTCGGCACGATGCTGGGAAGCCGTGTGCGCAATGGAACGTGGGGAGTGATCGTGGTCTCGCTGACGCGCGGCGATACGCTGTACTCGTACAACGCGGACGCGTCGCTTCAGCCCGCGTCCAACATGAAGTTGTATACCGCCGCCGTCGCGCTCGACCAGTTCGGTCCCGCTCATCAGTTCAGCACCGACGTGCTGCGTGATGGCGAGAGCGCCGCGGACGGAACATTGAATGGAAATCTGGTCCTTCGCGGTGACGGCGATCCCAGCCTGTCTAGTCGCTTCTTTGACAACAAGCCCGACGCGCCGATGCAGCTTCTCGCGCAACGCGTATTCGATACGGGTATTCGTCGCGTCAACGGCGATCTCATCGCTGACGGGACTGCCTTTGATGCGCAGCGAATTCCCGATGGATGGCTGAGCCGGTACCTGCATGCAAGCTACGCGGCGCGTGTCTCCGCGCTTTCGCTCAACGAGAACCTTGCGTGGGTGGTTGTGGAGCCTGGAGCTACGAAGGCGCCCGCCGTCATTCGACTGGAGCCCGCGGGAGACCTTCCAATCACCAACAAGATTCGGACTGTCGCGGGAAGTGGAGCGCGCATCGCCATCTTTCCCACCCCGAATGGCGGATTCGAAGTGCGCGGCTGGATCGGGTCGCGGGCGGGTCCGCAGCGGTACCAGGTCGTGGTGGACGACCCCGCGGCATTCACAGCGAGTGCTTTCCGAAATGCGCTTGCGAGACGTGGCATAGTCATCAGCGGCAACGTCCGCTTTGAAGCGACACCGGCGGGCTCCGCGCGAGTGACTGCGCTTCCCTCAGCTCCACTCACGCGAATGCTATCCGTCATGAACCGGGAGAGCGTGAATCACTTCGCCGAGTTGATATTCCGGAACGCGGCACGTGACGCGTTGATGGATCAGGGTCGCGCTGCGGAGC
>JACDCM010000311.1 GCA_013817545.1 Gemmatimonadaceae bacterium
TGACAATGCCGTTACCACTGTTAAAGCTGAGACCTGGAACTCCGGAGTTCCTATACGACTTCAGGTGTCCGAAGTAGAAGTTCTGGTGTGAATAGGCGGACTGAGCGTATGTGGATATGCCGGCCAGGCCGTTGTCGTAAGCCGACGAGTACGTGACGCGAACATCGTTGTAACCGGTGCTGTTGTTCCAACCGCCGATCACTATTCCGTAGTCGCCGAAGCCGCTCGCGTCCACACTGTCGATGCGGATGTAATTCAGCTTGATGTTCCCGCCAAGGTCGGTGTAGACGTTCACTCCGCTTTCGGTGTTGACAGTCCGGCCCGATCCCACCACCACAAGGTTCGTAATCGCAAAGCCCGCAGTGTTGTACAGCAAGATCGCCGTGCCGTTGCCAGCGCTTATGGTGGCCCGACCGGTGCCGTAACTGCTCACGGTTGTTGGTCCTGCGACCGTGCCGCGATCTGCGGCATCGAAGAACAATCTGCCTGAAAAGACCGCTCCTGCCTGAAACAGGATCTTGTCGCCCGGAGAAAAAACCTTCGAGTTCACCTTGCCGATGCTTCTCCATGACTGGCTGGGTGAAGTTCCCCGATTTGCATCAGAGCCAGTCGCGCTGACATAGTAGGTGACGCCTGACGTGGCCGCCGCGCCGATGTCTGCGTTGATACCGTCTGAGGACTGGCCGGTACCCGGGCCGCTTGGATCGCTACATCCCGCCAATCCAAGCACAGCCGATACGCTGAGCATGCCTAGCAACTTCGAGAATGAGAAACGTCCACAGTGCAGGGCGCGCGTGACCTGCTTTTCCGGCAGTTTTTTCGTTGAGAAAAGCGGCTGCATCAATACCTCGGTGCTGCTTGTGATTGTGTTGTGGACGAAGTTGGCCAGCCTATATAGACGTACCGGATTTGGCGGTGACCCACCGCACAACAACGTCCAGAACAATTGCAGGCTGGCGATCGTTACCCTCGCGTGACTTGGCGCGCGGTGCCCCGCTCCTCAGGCGACTGGCGTTTTTGCAAGCGGGCGCAGGTTCATTAAAGTACCGTCCTCGGCGAGGCCGTCAACTTCGGCGCACTGGTGCCGCGGTCGGTTCATTGCGCCCGTAGGCGCTTGTCGCTGCGGTAAGTCTGAAAATATGCGTGCGTGGAATGCATGCTTCCCCAGATCTCCGCGAGAATCAGCGGGAGCGGAAGCTTTTTGCGACTGAGAAATCGCCGTGCGATGCGGCCGAGATGCCACTGCAGCCAGATACGGGCGAAGTTTACAGTGACGAAGCGAGGGACATCTCCACGTCTTAGCAGCAGAAGGAGATACACACCAAAGGCACGCCCGTTGTCGTACAGCTGCCGGCGGAGCGCAGTTATGTCGTGGCGATGCAGGTGCCAAACAAACGCATTGGGCTCATAGCGCACGGTCACCCCTGAGAGCAGCGCACGGTGGAACATGTCCAGATCGCCCCCCCCGTGCGACGGCGTGCCCACATCGAGCGCAGTGTCGAAGCCTCCCAGCTTCTCGAGAGTACGACGTCTAAACGCCATGTTCGCGCCCACGCCCAGATGGTGAGCCGTGACGAGGTCGTACGGTCCCACGTTGTGAGAACCCCACACGCGTGGACGCATGCCCTTGCCCATGCCACCGTACACCAGCTCGAAGAGCTGTTGCGCCTCTGTCTCCAGTTTGGCTGGCACTACCAGCCCGGTCACCAGGCCGATTTCCGGATCAGCGAATGCGCGCGCGAGTCCGCGCAGCCAGCTCGCGTCGACGCGCACGTCGTCATCAGTGAATGCGATAATGTCGTGCCGCGCCTCGGCGATCCCCCGGTTGCGCGCCCAGTCGAGCCCGGGACGATTTTCACGCGTATACCGCAACGGCATCTGCGTCTGGAAGTCAGAGACGAGCTGCTCGGTCTCGTCGGAGGCGGGAGCATTGTCAACGACGATAATCTCGAAAGCGGGGTAGTCCAGCGCGGCTAACGTGCGGAGACATTTCCCAAGCAGCGCCGAACGGTCCCGCGTGCAAACGACGATGCTGATCGGCGGCAATTCGTGGCTGCGGACATCGCCGTCCAGGCAGTTCGCGAGTAGGCTCAACCAGAGCGAGGAGCCTACCTGCGTGTGAATAACTCGCCGTAGCTCCTCGCTCGACACAAAGTCGTCCGGCTCGTATATCGCTACCCAGGCGATCGGTCGGCCGCCGTGACGCAGGAGAATGCGCACTGCGGCATAAACCGCGCAGCCGCCGATGGATGGAATTCCGTCGCTTAGCTCGATCTCCAGCACCCGCACGGCGGAGCTCCGGGCCTGCACATTCACCGCCAAATTCTGGATCACCCGCCGAGCTTGGCGACAAACTCGCGCAGTCCGTCGAAGCCGGTTACTTCGACGCGTGGAAGCGCGAGTAACGGGTCGCGCACGGTGGCGAGCGCCGGCCGACTGGACATTCCCATGGCGAAACCGCAAGCGCCGGCCAGGTGTCGCACGGCCTCGTCCTCTTCACCATATGGATAGGCAATGGAAGTGACTGGTCGCCCTATGGCTCGCACGATGGCGGCGCGCGCGCCAGCGCACTCGCGAACAACATCCACCGGCGGAAGCGAGACGAGCCTGCGGTGAGTCACCGAGTGGGCGCCGAATTCAACCCCCGCCTCGCTGAGGCGGACGATCGTATCCCAATCCATTAGCGGCTCGGCGGTACCGGCCTGCTCATCCCAGTTATTCCACCGCCCAACCTGCCCCGTTACGACAAAGACAGTCGCGCAGAAGCCATACCGTTGTAACAGCGGCCACGCATACGTCGCGAAGTCGGCGAAGGCATCGTCGAAAGTAAGAGCGACAGCCCGCCCGGGCAGAGCGCGTCGCGCAGAGCTGGCGTCGCGCCATTCGTCAAGGCGAATGCTTCGGAAGCCGGCGTCACGCAGGTAGGTTAGCTGCTGCTCGAACATCGCCGGAGTGACGCAGTATCGCTGGCGTCCGGGCACAACCGTGTCCGCCACCCGATGATACATGAGGATCGGCAATCTCTCCGTGACTACGGGGCGCGAAGTGTCTATCGGGGACACGTTACCCCCATTCCAACGGATGCGTGCCGCAACTGACGGCTCTGGTAACGCCACTTCCTGCGTCTCAGTTATGTCTTGAGCAGATGGTCGCGGTGTCTTAGATCCGTCCACTCGGCGGAAGAGCTGGATGCGATACAGGGGAGTTCGCAGCTCCCGTACGTGCCGAAGCAATGGCGTTCGAGTGAGCGTTTCACCAATCACCTTGGCTCCGAAAGCAAAACCCCAGTCATACCCTGTCCGATCCGGCTCATCCACCAGGAGATTTGCGTGCGTTACAAGAAGGTGTCCACCAGGCGCGATCGCTTCGGCCAGCTTGAGGGCCACTGCCTGCAACGTTAATAGCCCGCCCGCGTAGTACAACACCTCACTGCAAATTACGAGTTCGAAACCCGAAGGGAGTGGGTCGCGGACAATGTCCAGGCGCCGAAACTCCACGTTGAGATAATCGGCGCAACGCGTGCGGGCGCGCTCGAGCCCGATCTCCGAAATGTCCGCCGCCACGAGTCGTCCCACGCGCGGGGCCAACTGGACCGTGAAATGGCCCTCCGCACAGGCGAGCTCCAGCGCGTTCCCAATCTCGCCACTGGGAAGCATCTTCAGCGTCCGCTCATATTTTTCGCGCTCGTATGGCGTCGTGTAGTGCCACGGGTCTGCGTCGCGCGCGAACAATTCCTCGAAATGGTGCCTGCCGTGGACGTCCTCGTGCGGCGCCGTCGCCGCGTCCTCGGCAAGCGTGCGGGCAGTCGGAGGACTCCACAGCAACTCGGGTGCGTACACCAGCCGGCGCGCACTCTTCCCCTGCGGTTGGTTTACTTTGACCGTTGGCTCGCCACCTGCTTCCGCAGCCTGCAGTAGCTCGTTCAATGCCGCGCTCGGAAGCGTGGCTCGGCGCGATCCACTGGAGCCGTAGGGGAGAGATGCGTGGCGTGCGATCGCGACACCTCCTTCGGGAAGCGCGCGGCTCAGCGCCTTTCCCCAACCCGGCGCAAAGCGGATGTGTGCCGGCGTCACGTTAATCGCCTCGAGTTGTGGAGGAGTAAGGTCCGCGGCCGCTGCGAGGCGCGCACGCAGTGAAGTTGCACCGGATAGGGGCGCGCCCAGGAGACCCTCTCGAACTGCCACACGACAGAGTTCGTATCCGGACTCGTCGGTCAATGTCTTTCGAATCGATTCTGCGCCAAGCCGGTGGATGTCCCGTGTAAAACTGACAGCGCTTGTGCCGGCACCGCCGATGAGCAGCTGCAAGTACAGCGGAGTGGATTTCGGAACGATGTCAGGGAATGGCGCACTCGCTTCCACTGTTAACCACCCTTGCTGAGACTTGGCCACATCGCTCACTTGAGCGACCACTGTGCGGGATGGCCGCGCAGCCCCCTCCCACAATTCGTGGAGGAAGACGTCCCATCCCGCCTTGTCGTGCAGCGCCGTGCGGCGCTCGGCGTCTCCGTCAGGCAGTCCCTCGGCAAGGAGAGTCCCGTCGAGCCACGCCGACCATCCGCGCGCCCCCTTGCGCATTTCGCAGTGTACATAAATGCTGCGTTCGAAGAAACGCCCGATGATCTGCCACGCGAACCGATCGGCGATCGCATCGCGCAACACCCATTCCGGCACCGATTCGTCGCATACAGGAAGCTCGATTGTTCCCAGACGCTCCCCCTCCATCAATACCGCGCAGTGGAGGCGCTCGACGCCTGGCAGGAATGCTGTGTCCCCGATCGGCTCCGTCACCTCGACGCGTACGGCGTGCGTCAATCCGAGCGTGCGGGGCAGTGACCCAGATGAGCGCTCAAGGATTCGGCGCTCGAGGCTCACGCGAACCGCGCGTGCGAGGCCGGACGCTCGACTTCGCGTCTCCAACGCGGAAAGGAAGCGATCCAGGAACGGATCCACCGATTGCCAGATCGCGTCCCACGCCGAGTGCTGTTGTCCGAGCGCCACTGGAACGGCGCGGAAGATCGTCTCCGCGAGGTCCAGAGTTACCAAATCCGGGCATCCGGCTTCACCGCCGAGTTCAAGCAGGGGAAGAGGATCCTGACCACGCGCCATCAGCATTCCAGCTGGCCAT
>JACDCM010000050.1 GCA_013817545.1 Gemmatimonadaceae bacterium
CCCCCAGGCTTTGGTGGCCCACCTGGCGTTAGCGCCATGCTGCAGACACTTCAGAATCGGCAGTTCGTCATGTGGGAACGGACTGGTGGTGGACTTCGCCTCACCGACGTCAGCGCCGCACTGTCGGCGATAAAAGTGGACTGGAGCTCGCTGGGACGCAGACGGCGCGCGGACCTGGCGAAACTCGACGCCGTTCAAAGGTATGCTTACGCGACAGGTTGCCGCCGCGGCTTCGTGCTTCGATATTTCGGCGACCCCGCAGCGAAGAATACGTGTGAAGGTTGCGACAATTGTCTCGGCACTCACAAAAAACGCGATGCGGGTTCAGGGCGCACAAAAGTCCCCAAGCTGGGAAAGCTGCCGAACCCAAAACGCCAGCGGAGTGGAACCCCGGCAGAGAGTTCAGAAGCTCAACCTGCGTTGTCCGGGCGAGATGTGCTGCTCCTGGCAACACTCAAGGAACTGCGCGGAACAATTGCGCGCGAGGACAAGGTTCCGGCCTACGTTGTCTTTGCCGACCGCACGCTGACGGACCTTGCCGCGAGCCGGCCAGGAACGCTTATGGCGATGCAGACTGTACGAGGTATCGGGCCGGCGAAGCTGGAAAAATATGGAGCGCGCTTTCTTGCTGAAATTCAGCGCGCCGCAACACGGGAAACTGCCTGACTTATGGATGATTCGCTGTATTTTTCCGAGCAGCAACTAGCGGTACGTGACATGGTGCGGGAGTTCGCGCGCGTCGAGGTAGCTCCTGTGGCCTCGCGTCTCGATGCGGACGCCGAGTTTCCATGGGACAACGTGAAGAAAATGGGAGAGCTCGGCCTGCTTGGCATGCCCTGGCCGGAATCTCTCGGCGGGGCAGGACTCGACTATATCAGTTACGTCACCGCCATCTACGAGATGGCCAAGGTCGACGCGTCCCACGCCATCACCATCTCGGCGCACACCACACTCGGAACATCTCCGATCATCAACTTCGGATCCGACGAGCAGCGAGAGCGATATGTTCCCCTTCTCGCCAGCGGACGCGTTCTTGGCGGTTTTGGATTGACCGAGCCAGGCGCTGGGAGCGATGCCGGGGGAACCAGAACCACCGCTGTTCGCAGGAATGGACACTACGTTCTTAACGGGTCGAAGATCTTCATCACTCACGCTGGAGTGGGCGAGATCTTCGTCGTCACGGCCGTTACCGACGCGTCCAGGGGCACCAAGGGGATCAGCTCCTTCATTTTGACGAAAGAGACCACGGACCTCGACCGTGCCTTGCAACTCGGCATTGGACACGCTCCTGCGCTGATCGCAATGCCGGGCTTCAGATCGGGCAAGAAGGAGGACAAGCTCGGTTGGCGCGCATCCGACACCCGTTCGCTCTTCTTTGAGGATGTCGAGGTGCCGGTCGAGAATCTTTTGGGCCGCGAAGGCATGGGCTTCGTGAACTTCATGCGCACGCTCGACTCGGGTCGCATCGGCATCGGAGCGCTGTCACTCGGAATAGCCGAAGGCGCTTTTGAGGAAGCACTCAAGTACGCATCGGTGCGCAAGCAATTCGGGAAACCTATCGCGAGCTTTCAGGGAGTGCAGTTCCAGTTATCTGACATGGCCACCGAGATCGAAGCGGGTAAGCATCTTGTGTATCACGCGGCATGGCTTGCTCAGCACGGAAAGCCTTTCAGTAAGGAGGCCGCAATGGCAAAGCTCTTCTGCTCCGAGCTTGCAATGAGGGCCACCATCAAAGCGATTCAGGTGCATGGCGGCTATGGCTATACCAAGGATTATCCGGTGGAACGCATGATGCGCGACGCGAAGATCTGCGAGATTGGCGAGGGAACGAGTGAGATCCAGCGCATAGTCATCGCGAGACATTTGCTGAGAGAACTTGCGGATTGAAGTACACTTCGCTGCTACAGCGATTGAGGGTGCCGATCGGCTTTCTGTTCGCGGCTGTATATCTGTTCTTTGCGCCGAACTACGCTACGCCACTCACGCTCGTCGTCGGCGGTGCGGTGGCTCTCACGGGGCTTGTCATTCGTGCCTGGGCAGCGGGGCATATTGTGAAGAATGAGGAGCTGGCAGTCACAGGCCCGTACGCACACAGCCGCAACCCGCTCTATTTCGGAAGTTTTCTCATCGCGGGAGGTTTCGCGATGATCGCGCACTGGAGTCTTCTGCTCCTCGTGATCGCGCTTTTCGCGGCGGTCTATATGCCGGTGATCGAGCGCGAGCGGCGCAATGTTCGGAGAAAGTTTCCCGACGCATACGCGGAATATGAGCGCAACGTCCCCTCGTTCGTTCCCCGCCCAGTACCCTGGCGTCGCCCTGCGGTCTCCGCGGCAGAGGGCTTCAGTCTGGATCTTTACATGCGGCATCGCGAGTGGCGAGCCGCGCTGGCGTTCGTAGGCGTGATAGCGTTTATCGTCACGCGCATGCGCTTCAGATGATTAATCGCATGCCGATCGTTCCAGAGTTTCCGAATGACATTGCTCGCGCCCGAGCGCCTGTTCCGCCTGGGCACGAGTTCAGTCTCTTTCTGCTTTTCCTTGATCTCCTCCTTTCAAGGCTGCATGCCTTTGGTTGGCGAGCAGTCTTGCAGCAACCGCTGTATCCCGCGACAAAAAATGAAACGAGAAATTCTCATCAACGCGGCTCCGCGCGAAACGCGAGTCGCAATTCTGGAAGACGATCAGCTCGTCGAGCTGATGGTGGATCGTCCCGATGCCCGCCGTATGGTGGGCGACATTTATCTTGGCCGAGTCGAAGCGGTTCTGCCGGGTATTCAGGCAGCGTTCGTCGACATCGGCACGGAGAAAAGCGCGTTCCTGCACGCGTCTGATCTTGTCTTTCCCGAGGACGATGAGCGCGATGAAGATGTTGCAGGTGACGACGATGACGAGGCGGAGGATGACACCTCGCGAGGCCGTCAGGCAAAGGCACCGCCCATCCAGGACCTCGTAAAGCGGGGCCAGGATCTTCTCGTCCAGATTACCAAGGAGCCAATCTCCACCAAAGGTCCACGGGTAACAGCGCAGATCTCGCTGGCTGGACGGTTTCTGGTTTACATACCGGATGCCTCCCGTGTCGGCGTCAGCCGTAAAATTGGAGAACGCGCCGAGCGCCAGCGGCTGCGGGCATTGGTGCAGGGCGTCCTCCCCAAGAACTCCGGCGGCGTCATCGTGCGCACGGTCGGAGAAGATGTTACCGAGGAAACGTTTCGGCGGGAGCTTTCCACCCTCACCGGCCAGTGGAAGAAAATCAAGCGCAAGACACACTTCCAACGTGCGCCGTCTCTTGTCCATCGCGAGACGAATCTTACGCGCGGAATTATTCGTGACCTCTTCAGCACCAAGATCGATTCGCTAACCGTGGACTCGCGCCAGGTTCACGCGGAGATCCTCGAGTATCTCAAGGGCATTGCGCCTGAGCTTGCGGAACGGGTCAAGCTGTACGAAGACAACGTACCGCTCTTCGACAAGTCAGAGGTCGAAACCGAGATTCGGGATCTTTTCAAGCGGCGCTGCGATCTTCCAGCGGGCGGCTACATCATCATAGAGCAAACCGAAGCACTCGTGTCTATCGATGTGAACTCCGGCAGATACACCGGCAAAAAGGATCCGGAAAAAACCATACTGAAGACCAACACCGAAGCGGCGCGCGAAGTCGCACGCCAGCTCCGATTACGCGACATCGGAGGCATCATCGTCTGCGACTTCATCGATATGGAGACGCGCAGCAATCGAGACAGGGTGTTGCAGGAGCTTCGGACGCATCTGAGCCGCGACCGCGCCCGCACCAAGGCATTTGCAGTCAGTGATCTGGGACTTATCGAAATGACGCGCCAGCGCGTCCGGCCAAGTCATCTGCATGCCATGACCGAGGCATGCACCACGTGCCAAGGGACAGGGCGCATCTTTACACCCGACACTGTAGTTCGCCGTGTGGAGAGGTCAGTGAGGCGAATTGCTGTGGAGGGGAAAAAGGAACGCCTCACCGTAAGGCTTCACCCCGAAGTCGCGCTGTACTTGCTGGAACAGGAGCCGGATTTCATGCGGAAGCTCGAAAAGACCGCGGGCTTCGCACTCGAGCTCCGCGACGACCCGCTACTCAAACCCGATGAATTCAAGCTTGTTGTGAAGGGAGCCGGGCGAGACGTGACAGAGCAATACGCGGTGGCATAGGCCGCGTCAAACGAGTCGCCCCCTGCTTGCCCGCAATCCCAGTCCAGTTGACATCCCCATCAGCCGTTGCTAAGTTGTTCAGTCTATATCATTTACTGTCGTTTCCCCGCTTTCCAATATGAGCTACGCAATCATTCGCACCGGCGGCAAGCAGTTCCGTGCCGAGCCTGGCAAAACCCTCCGCATCCCCAGTCTTGCCGGAGAGGCGGGTGAGAAGATCGAATTCAACGATATTCTTCTCGGATCTGATGGCGACAAGATTCAGACCGGAGTGCCCACACTTTCGGGCGCCAAGGTCACCGCTGAGATCGTCAAGCACGGGCGCGGCGAAAAGATCGTTGTCTTCAAGATGAAGCGCCGTAAGAACTACGCTCGCAAGCAAGGGCATCGGCAAGGCTTTACCGAAGTCCGCATAAACGACATAACTCTCGGCTGAGAAGCGCATAATGGCACATAAGAAGGGAGTCGGCTCCAGCCGCAACGGCCGCGATAGTAACCCGAAATTCCGCGGCGTGAAGAAATTTGGTGGCGAGAATGTCGTGGCGGGAAATATTATCATCAGGCAATGCGGCACCGTATTTCACCCCGGACGAAATGTCGGGATGGGCAATGACTTCACCATATATTCGCTGATTGATGGCGTGGTGAAGTTCGAGCACAAAAACAAGGTTCGCTACAAGGTCAGTGTTTACCCCGCCGCTGAGCGAGAGGCTTCGGCCGCCTAGACAGTTGTAGACGCACGCGAACGCCTCCGCTCCGCGGGGGCGTTGTCATTCACGGCGGAAACTTTTGCTCGTGACGCGCGTACATATCAGACCATTCACTTTCACGGGAGCACGGTCATGGCGCTTTGGAACAAGCTCAAGGAAGAGTTGGACAGCGCGGGCAAAATGGCCCAGGGTGCGCTCGACGAAGGCAAGGTCAGACTCGATTCATTTCGCACTCGTCAGCTGGCCGACAAGGCCGCTGAAGCGCTTGGCTACGCGGTGTACCGCGCGCGCGCTGCCGGACATGAGCTCGACAGCGATACATACGGTCGCCTCAGCAGCACCCTCGCGGTCCACGAGATCGAGGCATCCCGGCTCGAGGATCAGCTTTCCGACATGCTATCCACGCGCAAGTCAGGGCGTGGGGGCAGCAGCACGGCGGATTCCGCTGGAACGTCAGCTGGTGCCTCTTCGGCTTCGACTGGCGACGTGCAACCCCCGGTCTAAGTCGCTCCGTAGCGCGATCGCGTGGTGCGCCACGCATCGCTCGCTCCTGATGCTCCAGCCTACTTACAGGCTAGGAGCTTCAGGATGCTGCGACACCAATAACAGCTGCAAACAAGACCACCAGAAGCGTCATTCGAAGAAAGGGTAGCACTGGGCTTGACGTCGCCGTCGTGTCAGGCACTAAACGCAGTTCGGGATAACCCAAAATATTGCGATTTCGTCCCCCTGCCTCCACGCGTGTCACGCGCAGGTGCAGAGTGTCCCCGCACGTGTGTGAATCTCGCCCGCGAACGCTCGTCACACTGTCGACGCGGATTGAGTCGCGCCCGGGCACCAGCATGACGATCGAGCGAGCCTCGGTGAATCGCACATCGATATTGTCGCGGGATGCGGAGCAATTCTCCTCCGCGTACGTGGCGCCTCCCGTTCTGCAACTCCATATCGTGGCCGCCGACAGCGCCATTACGACTACCGCAGCCCGCGACGTACTCGCGCGCGGGCTAAGGCAGTGCCTTCTGACGTTTCCGCGCAAAGATGCAAATCTCACGGCCTGGAGTACCGCGGAGGCAATGTGTCGTACCTCTGCATGAGCTGATCCTGGCGGCTTGTGCCGAGCGTTACCGCCTTCCCCCGAAGCAGTACGTGCTCCACCTTCGTCGAGAGCTCGAACGGATCACCACTCCACACTACCACGTTCGCCTCGCGCCCCACTCGCAACGAGCCTACGCGATCTCCGACCCCGAAGAGCTCCGCTGGAGCCAGCGTGACCGCGCGCAGGGCGTCGTCCCAGCTCATGCCATAGGCAATGGCGTTGCCCGCTTCCTGTTTGATGTTTCGCACGTTGAATGCATCGGGACTGTTACCTGTACCGACCAGAATGACATCCACTCCCGCTTTGCGAAGTAGTGCGGGATTGTCCTGCCGCTGCCCAAGCGTCGAGAACGATGTGGGAATGTTGTTCATTGCACCCGCCATTACCGGCACCTTTGCGGCTGCCAGACGATCGGCCACCATCCATGCCTCCGCGCCATTTCCGATAATCAGTCTCAGATCGTACTCGCGCGCGAGCTTGAGAGCGTTATCAATGTCGCTTGCCTTGTCGGCAAGAACTAGAAATGGCAGGCGCCCTTGCACAACGGGTATCATCGCCTCCAGGTCGAGCCGGCTCGCGGAGAAATCGCGTGTCTGCGACCTCTCGAAATCCGCGCGGCGGCGCGCGTACGACTTCGTGTCCTCGAGCACTTCACGCAAGCGCACCATCAGCTCGCCCCTCGACGCCGCGTTGGCACTACCGGCGTCGCCCACTTGCGCCACCATGGCCACGGGTGAGCGCAGCATCATATCGCTGACCGTGCCCTCGACTATGTCAACGATCGCGGCCTGGCCCGCAATCAACCCTCCCTGGGGAAAAACGACGGCGGTAGTTATGCCTTCATTGCGGGCAGGAGCGAGTAGAACAGAGCTGGGATTCAGCCCATCCCACACGGTGAATGCCGCATTTATTGCGTCTGCACCCGGGGTTGCCGAGCCTTCGCGAGTGTCGGCGACCTGTCCAATTTCGACCAGGCCAAGCTGCGTCGCGGGATTCACGATCCCCGGAGTAACCCACTTTCCTGACGCATCGATTCGCTGAGCGCCTTCTGGAACCACGACGTTGGCACCCACGGCGACGATCTTGCCATCGCGTATGAGCACCGTTCCATTCTCGATCGGCGGGCTGCTTACCGGATACACCTTGCCACCCGTGATAGCAATTGTCTGCGCGGTTACAGGAAGCACGAGCGCCGCAAACAGCCACGCAACTTGTGCGGCCGAATGACAAACCTGAATCGCTTTCGAGATCGAGAGAGTCATCATCGGGTACCTCCACGCGGTGCGGTCACGTAACCCAACTCGAAGTCGGTTCGCCAACCCTCGTCCGCATCGTCGCGATCCAGCAGTAGCGCACCATCAATCCAGACCTTGTCGGCGCGGGTGTATACGCTGAATGGATTACCTGACCAGAGAACGACGTCTGCGTTTTTCCCCACCTGGATCGTCCCGATTCTGTCGTCCAGACCCAAAGCCCACGCGGCATTGAGGGTCAGCCACTTGATCGCCTCATCTTCGTGAACATCGATTCCCAGCAGACGTCCCGCCGCAATTCCTTTAGCCGCTTCCTGATTCAGCCGTTGCGAGCCGGAGGGATCGTCAGAGTGAACAATCGAGCGGGCGCCTGCCTTGTGTACCAGCGCCAGATTTCCCTTGACGGCGTCCATCGCCTCCATCTTGAATGCCCCCCAGTCCGCCCAGATAGAGGCGGAGATGTCATTTTTCGCAAGGATGTCGGCGATCTTGTATGCCTCCACACCGTGATGGAAGGACCTGATCTTGTAGCCAAACTCGGCCGCTATATCGACCATCTGAGCCATCTCATCGGCGCGATAACAGTGATTGTGCACGTAGATGTTGCCACGCAGCACCTCCGCGAGTGTTTCCATTCCAAGGTCGCGTTGCGGCGGTTCACCCTTTTTGTCGCCACTCCATTTGTCCCACTTGCGACGATACTGCTCGGCTTGAATCCATGCGGCACGGTACCCTGCCACGTTGCCCATGCGGGTAGAGGGTCCGCGCTGGGCATAAACGCGTTTCGGATTCTCGCCGCATGCCATTTTGAGACCGTACTTTGCGCCCGGAAACTTCATCCCCTGCACGGTGCGCGACGGCACAACCTTGAGCACGACACTTCTCCCGCCAATGAGATTCGCCGAGCCTGGTAGGACCTGTACAGTCGTGACCCCACCCGCAAGGTTGCGCGGAAACTGAGGATCCTGCGGCCATACAGAATGCTCGGCCCACACGTGCGGCGTGGTCGGACTGGTTGCTTCGTTTCCGTCGCTATTCGCCTGACCACCGGGAGAAGCATACACCCCAAGGTGCGAGTGAGTATCGATTATCCCGGGCGTCACGAACTTTCCCGAGCCGTCGATCACGAGGGCACCGGCTGGGGCATCAACTGTTGCGCCGACCGCCGCGATCTTGCCGTCGCGGAGAAGAATGGCGCCGTTGGCGATGCGGGGTCCTGTCGCCGTCAGAATCGTGACGTTGCGAATTACCGTTGGCTGCGCCAGCGACTGCTTGTAGGTGCTCGGAAACGGATCGGCATTGGGAACGGATATCGCCCCCGATCCGTAATCGGTGCCGCTACGCGCACTGTCGGCAGCTGCCGCGCGCTGTGGAGAAGGGGATTCCGCCGCCGGGCGCGGAGCGCAGGCGAACGTGGTCAAGGCTAGCAGGACAACTACTTCGCGCATCGGAGTTTTCAACCTCCATTAGGGGAAACGCACTGGGTGGCCGGAAGCTATGTTTGGCGAGGAGAGGTCGCCAGACATCAGGGGAGAATTGACCTTGGATTCGTTTCGAGCACGGCTCGCTCCAGTGACTCCCCCATGCCTAGTGCCAGAAACTGGTCGACATTGGAGCGCATGCGATCGACCCCCGGGCTGGGCCAATCTGTACCCCATAACACCTTGCGTGATAGTTCGGAGAGGCGAGGGAAGTACTCCGGCAGTCGTTTTGGTGGGATGCCGGAAAGGTCCAGCCAGACATTTGCGTGTCGTCGCAGGATGAAGAAGGCCTCCTTCGTGTACAGCGGGCGCCCCCCGTGAGCCATGATGATGCGCAGATCGGGAAAGTCGATCGCGACATCGTCAATCTCCATGGGATTACCGTACTTGCTTCGTGCTCCTGGAAAGATGCTCGTTCCCGTATGAATCATTACGGGGAGCCCGCGCTCCTCACACAGCCGGTAGATGTCGCTAAGAGCACTCAGACCGTCGGTGTACGCGTTGGCCGCGACGCGCATGTGGCACGGATGAATCTTGAGAACCCGTGTACCGATTTCCAGCAGATGCTCGACTGAGCGTGTCGCATTCAAGGTTGTTAAAGGATCGACTCCCCCGTAGTGCAGAAGTCGCCTGCGGTCCGCCTCTGCATAGCGCGCAGCGAAATCGTTCGTCGCCTCCGAAAAGCCCATCACATCCGGACTCGGGTAATTCACCATCCCCACTCGGTCGATGCCGTCCTCGTCCATCACGCCAAGAAGTAGATGCGGATCGTCCATGAGCGCCAGCAAGAACTCGAGCCGGTCACCCGCGCCCTTTCGCATCACGTCAAGCGCGGCTGGCTTGAGCTGGTCGAAGGGCTGTACGTGTATGTGAACGTCGGTGATAGAAAAAGAAGGACTGCGACTTGCGGACTGCGGATTGGTCGGGGAGTCACCGGGCTCCCGGCTGGAACTGTGTGGCATCAGCGACCCGGAAAGTTGGCTAGCCGTTTCTCCAGAAAGGCCCGCACGCCCTCGACTTTATCCTGGCTGGCGAAGCAAAGTTGAAAAAGCGCCGTTTCGAGCTTCAGGCCGTCTTCCAGGGACAGACTTAGCGCCGCGCGCGTGGCTTCCTTGGCAGCGCTCACCGCCACAGGACTCTTCGACGCGATGGTCTCTCCCAGCGCTACGGCGCGCTCGACGAGTTGCTCGGGCGCACATACTTCTTCCACAAGCCTCAGCCGCAAGGCTTCGCTCGCGTCGATCAACTCGCCCGTCAGGATGAGTTTCAGGGCCGCGCCCTGGCCGATGATGCGCGGAAGACGCTGAGTTCCTCCTCCACCCGGGATGATTCCGAGATTCACCTCCGGCTGCCCGAACCGCGCTGACGAGGATGCCAGGCGAATGTCGCACGCCAGCGCCAACTCCATTCCGCCTCCAAGGCAGTATCCATTGATCGCGGCAATCACTGGCTTGGGGCTCTGCTCGAGCGCGTTGAAGACCGTGGGAAGCTTCATCGCGCGATACTGTTCCACCGGGCCTCGTCCCTCGAACTCTCCTATGTCGGCGCCGGCTATGAAAGCCTTGTCTCCGGCGCCCGTGATAACGATGGCGCGCACGTCCGGATCGCGATTCAGACGGTCCATGACGCCCAGGAACGCGCACCGCATCGGGCCGTCGAGCGCATTACGCTTTTCGGGCCGGTTCATTGTTACCAGAGCGACGCGCCCGCGAATTTCAGTCAGCACCACCTCTGATTCGCTCATCAGTCGTTCTCCCAGCGGTAAAATCCCTGGCCACTTTTCTTTCCGAGCTTCCCGTCCGCGACCATGCGCCTGAGAAGTTCCGGTGCTCTGTACGTATCGCCTCCCATCGTCGCGTGAAGATGATCGGCGATCGCGAGGCGCACGTCGAGCCCTACGATGTCCGTCAGCTTCAGCGGTCCGACCGGATGATTGTAGCCCAGTTCCATCGCGCGGTCGATGTCTTCTGCGCTTGCCACACCCTGCTCGAACATGCGCATTGCTTCCAGACCAAGTACGACACCGAGCCGGCTGGACGCAAAACCCGGAGAATCCTTGACGACGATTGGCGTCTTGCCGAGCGAGACAGCGAACCGCTGAGCCGCTCCCACAACAGCGTCGGCCGTCTCGGCGCCACGCACGATCTCGACGAGCCTCATCACTGGAACAGGGTTGAAGAAGTGCAATCCAAGCAGCCGGCCGCGGTGAGTGAGGACACACGCAATCGCCGAGATCGACAACGATGAGGTGTTGCTTGCGAAAATGGTTTCGGGCGTCACGGCGCCTTCGATACTGGCGAACAAGCGTTGCTTGAGCTCGAGCTGCTCAGGGATCGCCTCGATCACGAGATCAGCCTCTATTACCGCTTCAGCTGGCGTGCTGAGACAGGACAGCCGGTTCAGTCCCGTCTCCCGCTCTGTCGGTGTACACTTTCCGCGCTCGACCGCCTTGTCGAAAGCAGCACGGATACGCGATTCCCCGCGCGCCAGAGTGCCTACGTCCGCGTCGGTAAGTGCCACCGGATAGCCTGCCAGGCAGGCGGCATACGCGATGCCATGTCCCATTGTACCCGCACCGATCACAGCGACATTGCGAATTTCGCTCATGCATCCTCCAGCACGGAGCGCAGTGCTCGCACGTCATCCGCGCAAATGCCATCGACACCGAGCGCGGTGAGTGCTCGAAATGAGCGCTCATCTGGCGGAGTCCACACGATCACGCGTCCATTGGCGGAATGGATTGAATCAACGAGCTCGGCATCAGCCCAGGACCACTGAATCCAGTAGTCGCGCGCATCAGCAGCCTTTAGTGCGCCGGCGGGATCCGCCAGCCTGGACGTGAGCAGAATGCCGCCGGGAATAGAGGGCGCGGCGCGGCGCGCAGCCCGCACCGCAATGTGATCAAAAGAATGAATGGCGCACCGGTGCGGCGCTGGTGATTTCTGGACTACATCAACCACAGGCCGTTGTATGCCTGATCCCTTGAGCTCGACGTAAACGTCAGCGCGGTCGCCAACCAACGTCAGAACTTCTTCGAGTGAAGGGACGCGCGTCTTCTCGCCTGCCGAGAGTGAGTTCAATTCGCGCATCGAAAGTTCAGCGATCGCGCGTGTCCCGCTCGCGCGTGCCCCCACACCAGGACGAATGTCCGCATCGTGGTGCACGACAACAATGCCATCAGACGTTGCGTGCACATCCAACTCGATTCCTTCGGCGCCCAGCTCGAGCGCCTTTTCAAATGCGGGAAGCGTGTTCTCCCTGAACTCCCGCGACGCGCCGCGATGCGCGATTATCGACGGGCGCACTATGTGGAATCAGTTCGCCATGTGGTCTATCTTGCGATGCTCTATCCAGTCGTTGTCCTTGAATACGACTCGCAGGAACTCCCGGTCCGCATCTGTAGGAGTAACGGACGCAACGTAGGCTTTGAACTTCTCTCGCTCCATCGGTTGGCCATCGATTGTGAACGACTGGCCCTTGTAGACTCCAATTCGGCGGTTGAACTTCACGCTCGGGATGGTGAGCTTGGGCTGGTCTTCTCCCACGTGGTTGTTGAGGCGGTCGATCAGACCCTGCACTTCCTGACGGTACAGCTCACGCGCCGCCTCATTGAGTTTGCCCACTTCCGGCGGCTGAGGGTTGGTGCGCTCGTCGAAGCGGCCCTTGAGGCCCCATGTATAGGCCCACTGCGCCGACGACGAATGATCGCTGCCAAACAGGTCGAACGCTGTAGACACCCATTTATTGAAATACCGCTGCATGATCGCCGTGGGGATCTTGCCGGCCTTGATAATGCGCTGCAAGCCGCTGTTACCAGTGCCCAGGTGGTACGACTCTTCCTTGAGCATCGGCTTCATGGAGCGAGACAGAGGAGCGAAGCCCGATGTCGAGAGCATTTGCAGTTGGTATTTGCCGTCGCGATCGATGAACTCGGTGTACGCGAAGAAGTCGAGCCAGTTCTCCACGGCCTCGTTGAAAGAGCCCAGCAGCCGCTCGTGCTCGTCGGCGCGTCGCTGGAGGAGCTTCTCCGCCTCGCGCTTGCCTTCATCACCAAAGTGCGTGACGAGCAGATACGACATCTGCCACCCGTGGCGCATCTCCTCTGCCATGACTCGGTAGATGGAGAGCAGGTCATAGTCCGACGGCGCATTCTTGAGGAGAGCACGCTGCTGTTCCACTGATGCGAACTCGGTATCGCCCTGATAAATGATGAGATTCTGCAGCGCATCGCGAATGCGCTGATCAGGGATATGCATTACTGTCGGCCATTTGCGCTGGCCCTTGTAATGCCCGAACTCGACCTCATTCACATCGGGATCAGCAAGCTTCACGTCGAACTTGTAGTCCTTGAGCTCCTTGACATCGACGCCAATGTCGGTCTGCCAGACTTTGAACAGGTCGACCCAATCGTCGAAGTTGGTAATTTTCGTCAATGCCATCTCAAGCTCCTGGTGATACGTGAATCGTGCCGCAATCCGTGGTCAACAATCCGCAATCCGTTGTAATGCACCCAAGTCGCTAGTTCGTCGGGAGGTTGACCCGAACGATGGCGCCCGCTTCTGAATAAACGCCGCGATCCCTTCCGTGGCATCGCCGCTCTCGAAACAGCGAAGCTGTGCTTCCAGCTCGTAATCCAGCATCGCGTCGAGCGAATGGTCCAGCGACTGATACACCGCGCGCTTCGACAAGGCGAGGGACAGGGCTGGCTTGGCCGCAAGCGCTCGGGCCATCGCCAGCGTTTCCGCGGCGAGCTGCTCGTGCGCTACCACGCGGTTGAAGAGTCCGAGCCGCAAACACTCCTCCGCGCCGATAACATCCGCGGTCCAGAACAGCTCCAGCGCTTTGGCCGGGCCTACGAGCCGGGGAAGGAAGTACGTTCCGCCCCAGTCAGGGTGCAGGCCGATGCGGTTGAAGCTCTGCGCCAGTTTGGCTTGATCGCTTGCTATTCTGACGTCACAGGCCAGAGCCAGATTCGCGCCGCCTCCAGCGGCCACGCCGTTGATGCTTCCAATGACCGGCTTTTCCGAGCGGCGAATCATAGTGACAACGCGTCGTCCGGCTTCGACCAGTGCCGCCATCGCTTCCACATCTCGCCTTTCGGCGAGCCCTGCCATGTAGGCGACATCCGCTCCCGCGCAAAAGCCACGTCCGGCGCCAGTGATAACGATTACGCGTACATCCGCGCTACGTTCCAGTTCCTCGAGCGCGTCAGCCAGCTCCTGCCGCATCGTTCCGGCAAAGGCGTTGAGCTTCTCCGGGCGATTCAGGGTGAGTGTTCCGACACCGGCACTGCAATCGATGAGAATGTTCTCGTAGCTCACGCGTCCAGCCTCTCTAGGATCGTGGCGATCCCCTGACCGACGCCAATGCACATCGTCGCGAGCCCGTACCGAGCGCCACGGCGGCGCATCTCGTGCACGAGCGACGCGACAATACGCGAGCCCGACGCACCAAGGGGGTGACCAAGCGCGATGGCTCCCCCGTTCACGTTCACGCGCGCGGGGTCGCACCCGAGCTCGCGAATGCACGCGATGGCCTGCGCCGCGAAAGCTTCGTTCAACTCAATAAGGTCGATATCAGCGATGGTCAGTCCGGCTCGCTCCAGTGCTTTTCGCGTTGCTGGAATGGGACCAAGTCCCATCACGTTTGGCGCAACTCCCGCAACCGCGGTCGTTACCACACGAGCGAGCGGAATAAGTCGAGAAGCTTTAGCGGCGCCCGACTCCATCACCAACGTCGCACTCGCACCATCGTTGATCCCGCTCGCGCTTCCGGCAGTCACGGTTCCGCGCTCTGCGCGAAACGCGGGACGCATGCTCTTGAGTGTCGTTAGGGTGGTATCGGGTCGAGGATGCTCATCCCGCTCGACTAGCGTAGTTTCGCCTTTTTTGCCCGGCACGCTAACGGACACGATTTCGTCGCGAAACCTGTCCGACGCCAGCGCCGCCGCGGTTCTACGCTGACTCTCATGCGCGAAAGCGTCCTGCTCCTCACGCGATATACCATACCGATCCGCGACCTCCTCGGCAGTCTCGCCGAGCGATATCGTCCACTCGGAGGGGAATCTGGCATTCGTGAATCGCCAGCCGACGGTCGTGTCCGCGGTCGTTGGTGGTGTCCTTGGGAACGCTTCCTCCGGCTTTAGCGTTACCCATGGTGCCCTGGACATGCTCTCCACACCGCCAGCAATGAAGCACGTACCCTCGCCACTCCGTATCGCCTGGGCCGCGCTTGATATGGCCTGAAGCCCTGACCCGCACAACCGATTTACAGTCTGACCAGGCACTTCAACCGGCAAGCCCGCGAGCAGCGCGGCCATTCGTGCGACATTGCGGCTATCTTCGCCCGCCTGGTTCGCGCACCCCAGGATGACATCGTCAATTGCGGCCGGCTGTATTCCGGTGCGCTTCATGAGTCCCGCAATCGCAACCGCGGCAAGATCGTCAGGTCTCACGCGGGCGAGCGCGCCACCGTGCCGGCCGATCGGCGTTCGCACAGCGTCGACGATAACTGCGTCAAGCATGTTCAGATGCTCGGATGGCGTCGGTCATAAATCAGGCGCTGGCTGCTCACGACAAATCCACCCACACCGACTTCACCTGCATATACCCCTCGAGCGCGTGGGCGCCGAGATCGCGCCCAAAACCTGATTGTTTGTAGCCACCGAAAGGGGAGGCTGCGTCGTACATGTTGTAGGTATTGATCCAGACTGTGCCGGCGCGAACCGCGCGCGCAGCGCGTAACGCTTTCTTTATGTCGCGCGACCAAATGCCCGCGGCTAGGCCGTATATCGTTGCGTTCGCCAGCTCGGCGGCTTCGTCGACACCGCCTTCGAAGCTCATAATCGCAAGCACGGGCCCGAAAATCTCCTCGCGAGCGATCGTCATCCCTCGGTCAACGTCTGAAAAGACTGTCGGCTGAACGAAGTAGCCTTTGCCGTTCACGGGTGCGCGCTCGCCGCCCGTGAGGAGCGTCGCTCCCTCCGTCTTTCCACTTGCAATGTGCCCCAGCACGCGTTCCATCTGCGTTCTGGATACAAGCGACCCAAGCCGGGTCTTCGGATTTAGCGGGTCGCCGGGCACCATTTTTTTCGCCCGTTCGATGATCCTGCCCTGCAGTTCGTCTTGCACGGATTTTTCGACAATCAGCCGAGATCCGGCCGCGCACACTTCTCCCTTGCCGTAGAAAATCCCGCTCAGCGCACCCCTGGAGGCGGCATCCAGATCCGCGTCTGCGAAAACGATGTTGGGCGACTTACCCCCGAGCTCCAGCGAGACCTTCTTCACGGTGGCGGCGGCCATTTTCATGATACCAATGCCGACTTCAGTAGAACCAGTGAACGCAATTTTGTCGACCCCGGCG
>JACDCM010000312.1 GCA_013817545.1 Gemmatimonadaceae bacterium
GTCACCTTCACGGGCAGCGAAGTGCGCGATCCGGGGCGCACCTTGCCGCGCGCACTTCTGGCCGGCTGCGGTGTGGTAGTTGCGCTTTATCTGCTCGCAAACGTCGCCTACATCGCGACGCTTCCGATCGCAGGAATCCAGCAGGCGCCTCAGAATCGCGTCGCGGTGGCGGCGATGAATGCCGTGCTCGGACCACCGGGCACCATCCTGATGGCGCTCGCGATCATGATCTCCACCTTTGGCTGCAACAACGGCCTCATCCTGGCCGGCGCGCGCGTCTATTACGCGATGGCGCGTGATGGCTTGTTCTTCCGCAGCGTGGCGAAACTCAACGCGCGGAGCGTTCCGGCGATGGCGCTGCTTGCGCAGGGAGCCTGGGCCTCTCTGCTTACCCTCCCCCGCACTGTTGCGACGGATCCTGCGACGGGTCTCGTCACTTACGGCAACGTCTACACGCAATTGCTCGAGTACATCGTCTCCGCCGATCTCGTGTTCTACGTGCTCATGGTGGGCGCCGTCATCATCTTGCGCAGGAAAAAACCGGCAACTCCCCGGCCCTATCGCACCTGGGGCTATCCAATCGTCCCGGCGGTTTATCTCGCGCTCGCCGGGCTGCTAATCGTGGACCTGTTGCTGCTCGCGCCGTCCACCTCAGGAATCGGTTATCTGCTCGTTTTAACGGGCATTCCCGTTTTCCTGGTCTGGCGCAAGCGCGCCTCGGTTTGAGCTGGGGCTCGGGCGGGCGGGCGAAATCGATCTTGTTCGGCAAAGCTTTTCGTTCTTATCTTCCCCCATGAAAACCTCTCACCAAATTACACTTCTACTGCTCGCCCTTACGCTGCCACTGAGCGCCTTCGGTCAAAAAAGCGAGGGCGCGAGCCCGAATGCCGAGACCGAGAAAACCTTGATGAAGATAGAGCAGGACATGAGTTCTGCTCTGACCACACAGGACGCAACCGCTGCCGAAAGTATGCTCGCGAGCAACGCCTATTTCGTCGCACCGAATGGAACGACCCAAACGAAAGCGGAATTTCTCGCTGATCTGAAATCCGGCGACTTCAAACTCGAGTCCAACAACCTGAGCGATATGAAGGTACAGGTTGCTGGCGCCGACATGGCGGTCGTCACTTACAAGAGCGACGACGAAGCCAGTTACAAAGGCAGGGACATCAGCGGGCAGTACCGCTGGATCGATGTGCTTGTAAAACGCGACGGCCGCTGGCAGTTCGTTGTGAGTCAGGGCACCGCGATCGCCGACAACGACGCGGAAGAGTAACGCGACCGCGAGGCGAGCTCTCCTCCTTCTGGTTTCGGCTGGACCGGTTTCCTGTCGCATCTGCGGGAAAGTTCCCGGGTAGGGATGCGTTGGGGCGTCCGCTGTCCCCAGCGGAAACATCGAGGTGTGCCCAGTTCCCGTCTTGCGCTGAGGACACCGCTCAATACAACATCATCTGCTCGCGTCTGGCGGAGCTGTCGCCGGGCCAAGGGCAGCCGCCGCGCCACCGCACGCTGTTGCCGTCGCGCATCCGCGCCACCGGGTCAACGCCCCCGGCTACAACTGTCGTGGACAGGCTCAATTGCCTTGCGGCAGGTGCTCTATCCCCAACTGAGGCCCGTAGTGGCGGCGCTGCTTGGCTGCGGAGTGGGCATGCCTGCGCGCGGGAGTTTTCACTTTTAAAAAGACTCCTGCGCGCTCTTGTCTGTCTCGCCATGGCCGAAAGAGAGAAGCGCCGAGTAAGCGCACGCGCGACTGGCGTGGTCGGCATCGCAATTCTTTGCAGCCGCATCCTTGGTCTGGTGCGCGAGATTGTGATCGCATCGCTCTTCGGGGCGAGCCGCAATCTGGACGCATTCCTGACCGCGTTCCGGGCGCCGAATATGTTGCGCGACCTGTTCGCGGAAGGTGCGCTCTCGACCGCCTTCGTCACGACCTTCTCAAAGAGGATTACGGCGGAAGGCGATCAGTCCGCCTGGGCGCTAGCGAACAAGATCGCGACGCTCACCACGGTCTTCATGAGCTTCGTCACGCTCATCGGGATCCTCTTTGCGCCGCAGCTGATCGGGGCGCTTGCTCCCGGATTCGATCCAGAAAAAACCGCACTGACCGTGCTGCTCGCGCAGGTCATGTTCCCCTTCATCCTGCTCGTCTCGCTCGCCGCGCTGGCCATGGGAATGCTGAACGCGAAGGACGTTTTCGGAGTGCCAGCGATGGCGTCGAGCTTCTTCAATCTCGGCTCAATTTTCGGTGGCGTGCTGCTCGGGTGGTGGATGGATCCGCACTTCGGCACGCGCGCGTTGATCGGTCTCGCCCTCGGCACATTGATCGGTGGATTGCTGCAATTGCTCGTGCAGGTGCCCTCGTTGTTGAAGGTCGGGTTTGTCCTGCGGGCCGACTTCCGATGGCGCGATGAGGGGGTGAAGAAAGTCCTGCAGCTGATGGGACCAGCGGTCATCGCCGCCAGCGCCGTCCAGGTGAATGTGCTCGTGAACAGTATCTTCGCCTCTTACCTGCAAGACGGCGCGGTCAGTTGGCTGAATATCGCGTTTCGCCTCATGCAGCTGCCGCTCGGCCTCTTCGGCGTTGCGCTCGCGACGGTGACGTTGCCGTTGATTTCCCGCAGTGCCGCGAGGGGCGACATCCCAGAATTCCGCGGTGCTCTGGCGCATGCGCTCCGATTGGTCATGCTGCTAACCATTCCCTCCGCGATCGGCCTCATCATCATGGCCGAGCCGATCATCAGCCTGATCTACGAACATGGACGCTTCACCGCGGCGGCGACGCAGCAGACCGCGGGCGCGCTTCGTTTCTACGCCTTCGGATTAGTCGGTTACGCGGCGGTCAAGGTCCTCGCCCCGGCCTTCTATGCGCTCGATCGGCGTAATCTGCCGATGTTCGTGAGCCTCTTCGCAATCGTGCTCAATTTCGGCCTCAACTGGCTGCTCACGTTTCATCTCGGCCTCGGCCATCAGGGTCTCGCGCTCTCCACGAGCCTGGTCGCGATGGCGAATTTCCTGTTCCTGTATGTGATGATGCGCCGTTACGCAGGGCAGCTCGAGACTGGCGCCATGCTGAGGACTTTCCTGAAGCTGCTGCTGGCGGGGGCGTGCCTCGGAGCGATCTGCTGGTTAGGGCGGCATTGGTTTTTCGCGAGCGATTTCCCGCAGACTACGGTGCACAGAGTTTTCGGGGTTGGCACAACTGTGATCGTCGGCAGCGCTGTATTTTTCGGGACAGCCTATTTGCTGCGCGTGGCGGAATTGCACGATCTCGTCGAAGTCGTGCAACGGAAATTGAAGCGTTAGACAACGAGCGCGTCTGTCGCGAGGCACTGCGTTCTCCTCCGCTTTGTCATCCTGAGCTGCGTAGACGGCGAAGGACCTCACACAGGGGGTGTTTCGTTTACCACCGGCCGCTCCTGTGATGAAGTCCCTGCGGGTGCTCCCTCGGCGCGCTGCGCCAGCCTCGGGATGACGGCGCGCCTAACGAAGGGTGCTCATGCTCGTGCTCAACCTCGTGCTCGCGATCGGCATGTCATCCTGAGCCGCGCAGACGGCGAGGAACCTCACACCCGGTGCTTTGGTTTTACCACTGGTCGCTCGTGTGACCAAGCCCCTTGCGGGAGGTCCCTCGGTGCGCTGCGCCAGCCTCGGCATGACCACGCGCCTAACGAATGAGCTTGATACGCATGTTCGTGGCTCGCTCTGCATGTGGCTAAAAGGGCTAACCCAGCGCCTGGAGCAAATCGTCGATCAGATCGTCCGGATGTTCGAGACCGATGGACACGCGGAGTAAGCCTTGCGGCGTGAGCGGGCTTTCGCCCGTGATGGAAGCGCGATGCTCGATGAGGCTCTCCACGCCCCCGAGACTCGTCGCCCGGATGAAGAGGCGGGTTTTCGCCGCGGCCGCCACCGCCGCTTCGCGCCCGCCGCGGACTTCGAATGACAGCATCCCGCTGAACGCGCTCATTTGTCGCGCGGCGAGTTCGTGCCCGGAGTTGGACGCGAGTCCCGGATAATTGACGCGCTCGACACGCGGATGCTCCGATAGAAACGTCGCCACTTTGAGCGCGTTCTCTGAGTGCGCCCGCATCCGCCACGGCAGAGTGCGAAATCCACGGAGGGTCAGCCAGCAATCGAATGGCGAGGGAACCCCGCCGACGAGGTTCTGATTCGCGCGCACCCGCTGGAAAAATTCGCCATCCTCGCGCGCGATCACGACGCCGCCGGTCACATCACAGTGCCCGCCGATGTATTTCGTGGTGGAATGGACCACGAGGTCGAGGCCGAGCGTGAGAGGCTTCTGGACGATCGGGGCCCAGGTGTTGTCGCAAGCGCAAAGGGCACCCGCCTCTTTCGCGATGCGCGCGACGGACGCCAGATCGGTGATTTTCAGCTGCGGATTCGACGGTGTCTCCGTCCAGACCAGCTTCGTGTTCGAACGGAGCGCAGCGCGGACGGCATCCGTGCCGGTCATGTCGACAAACGCCACCTCCACGCCCCAGCGCACAAAGACATCGCGGAGAAGCTTCAGCGCGCCATGATATCCCTCATCCGGCGCGATGACGTGATCGCCCGGCGCAAGCGCCTGAAAGACTGCGGCCGTCGCCGCCAACCCCGAGCCGAACGCGGCGGCCGCCGCGCCCCCTTCCAGCGCCGCCATCGCCTGCTCGAGCGCGCGCCGATTCGGATTATCGCTGCGCGAGTAACTAAAACCGCTGCGATACCCGCCGTCTGCTTCGCGCTCAAACGTGGTCGAGAGGTGGATCGGCACAGAGACGGCTCCTGTCGTCTGGTCTACTTCGTGGCCGGCGTGAACAGCTAGGGTTTCGATCCGCATGCAGTTGCGCCCAAACTACGCCGCACCGGCGCGACGCTGCAATCGCTTAGCGGCAAGACTTCTGTCGCCCTTTTCCCAAGCACTGCGACGGGCTGCCTGGATCCAGTTATCGGCGAGAAGAGTGTCGCGGTTCTGGAGCCCATATTCGATTTGACGGCTCCATTCACCCGAGCGCTAATAAGCATCGAATTCTGCCGCGCGAACGCGTTCCCGGCCCCTTCTATGACTATCTATGACGACGACGTTTTCCAGATGGCTTGCGATCAGT
>JACDCM010000313.1 GCA_013817545.1 Gemmatimonadaceae bacterium
CCGGACGTGAGCTGCAGTCTGCCGAAGGACGTACAGCACAGCCATCGTGCCTACGACAATCCATGCGATGCTGACTGCCGCGCCGCGTTCCAGCGTCCCCTCTTGCGCGCGGCGCACGACGCCATCGATGAGGTAGCCGGCGAGATACGGCGGCACCAGACTCGCTAAGGTCACCACCGCCGCGGCCGACAAACCGAACGCGAGCTGGCGGCGATACCGCGTGAGATAGCCCAGCAGTCGCAGAAGCACCGCCGACTCGCGGCCGGCCACGAGCGCCTGCGCGTCGCGCACGGGACGCGCGACGGCGTCAGCATACACTCCATCGGCGTCGAGCGACGTGACGGTGCGGCCGGCCAGTGCTTCGTCCAGCACAAAGCGAATATTCTCGAACGCTCCGCGCTGCCGCTGGGTGTACCGAACGACCGCGAGCGGCGGATCGTTGGGTACGCCAAGTAGCAGGAGCGTGTTCGCGCTGAGACCGGGCGACTCCCGCACCGCCCGGATGCGTGTGCGCTCCACCGATTGCACGTCCCACATTCCACCTTCGCCGGGTCGCGCCAGGGCTACGTGTTCCGGCCCCAACGCGAGCCACGACTCGCCGAGCTGGAGGGTGCTGTCGAGGTCCGCGAGGGCGTACAGCTGCACCGGTTGATCGGACCATTCGCGTTCGATGCGCGAGCGGAGATCACCGGGCAGGTGCGTCGGTTGCCCGATATAACGATTGATGATTTCCTGATTCTGATCCATGTCAGTGATCCGCAGAGTAGAAAACAAAAGGCCTTTCGGGTCAGCTGCACCCGAAAGGCCGGATCACGACATCGAATCCTGGACTTCTAGGGTGCTCGTCCTCCGGTGGTATCGCCGCCTGAGAGCGGTGCTCCAGGGCGCAATACGCCCACGCACATAAACGCCCATGGGGCGTTACGGCGGAGACGAGAGGTAAGCAGGTAAGTGTTTATCATTTCAGGATTCGAGGATCCCCTTGCCGGGGCGGTACTGCCTGTGGACGCAAAATAGGGTGAGTGCTTGCGTAAAGGCAAGTGTCGGATTGCGGATTGCGGACTGCTGCAACGACACGAATTGCGGCCGGTTCGGGCTGAGTCCTCGAAGCTGTCACGCAGTCCGCAATCCTGACACTTGCCTTCTTCTCACATCAACAGCGTCTCGATCCTATGAGCGCGCACTATCCCTTCGCTCGGCGACCAGGCGAAGATAGTAAAGCGATTGTCCTGGCTCGCCACGAGGGCGACGCAGTTTTGCTGGTCCTGTACGAACTGTGCAGCTGAAAGGTGTCGCGTGCCGCCGAGCTCAGTGGGATCGGCCACAAGGCGGACGGCGCCTTCCACGGGCTCGGTCACCACCACCTGTTCGACCTGCACCCCACCATCGCGGCGTTTGAGTTTGGCGCCGAAAGCGAGTAGCTCGTATTTGTCACTTATCATCGTCGCGCCATCGACGGCGGTTAGTCCCGATACGGCGTCCACAGCCCTGCGCAATGCCACTTGCCACTCCGGCTTGCCTCCGTCCTCCTGCTCGCGCCGCATCAGGGATGCGATCTCGGAGGACGTTGCTATCAGCGAGTAGGCAATGGGGGGGACAACTGACTCCCGCCATGTGTCGCTGCCGGCTGGCACCACAAGCAAGGCACCGCCACGCCCGTGCGCACGCATGGACACAGCTAGTTGGATGAGCACATTCACGGAATCCGATTCGGACGCCGGTGTGCAGAAGTCAAGCAGCGAGTCGAGGACTGCCGGGCAGTTCGGAAAGCTGGCGCCGTGTTGATCCACAACCTTTATCTGATCACCCTCCAGCACCGCAACGTTCACGAATTTGCCCGCGTCCTGGCTACCGCGATGCTTGACTACCAGGAGTCCTGGCCCGACAACCTCGAGCACAAAGCACAGCGCCGGAATACTACGAGTGGCACCCCACACTCGCAGGTCGTCGCCGGTGCGCCAAACTCCAAGGTGGATGCCTGGACGCTCCACCGCGGGTGCCAACTTCGTTAGAGCGCCGGCGGCGAGAGGGATCTGCCGTTCGAAGCGCAGAGGTCTACGAGATTGTTCCGGTGGAAGGAACGCCAGCGAGATCTTGGGCGCATAGCCTTCTTCGCGGCGGAGGCTGGCCCAGAAGGCGACACTCAGCAGGGCTTCAATTGCCTCGGCGTCAGGCTGCGCCGCCAGGTCGGTCTCCCCATGCTTCCGAGCTGCCTCGAGGTGCTGCGAAAAGTGCTCCTCTACGCGCGCGGCTACAGCACGTGCGGCGGGGTATGCGGGTCCCATTATGAGGGTGCCTGGTTCATGGTATGGCCTGGTGCCGCGATTATGTCATGGAAACGTAAGAAGGTGGAGCAAGACTAGTGCACTAATGCGGCACGGAGTAGGCTATTGAAGTCCTGCCCTGGTTGTGCCTCAAGTGTGAGCACACCGCAGTCGCCGCCAACTGTCCACCTTGGCTTAACAGTACGCTGCATGACCGCAATCAGTCTTAACAAATGAAACGCCGTGACGCAGTTCGTAGCATCGCAACAGCCATGGCCGCTCTGGCCTCGCCTGGATCACCCACCGCCTGGACGAGGAGGTTTACTTCGCCGGCCCAAATGCTGACACGCCGAATTCCGTCTACTGGTGAGACCGTTCCGGTGATTGGCCTCGGAACCTGGCAGACCTTCGACGTCGGCCCTGCCGCCGCCGACCGCGCGCCGCTTGAGGAGGTGCTCGGCACTTTCGCCTCACTCGGCGGAAAGCTGATCGACTCGTCGCCGATGTATGGCAACTCCGAGGAAGTAGCCGGTGATCTTGCCGCGAAGCTCGGGCTGCGCACGAAGCTTTTTATCGCGACCAAGGTTTGGACGTCGGGGAAAGCGCGAGGATTTGAGCAGATGGAAGATTCGATGCGAAAGCTGCGCGCTTCACCGGTCGACCTCATGCAGGTTCATAATCTGGTAGATGTGAACAGCCACCTCGACACGCTGCATGACTGGAAGCAGGCGGGTCGCGTCCGTTACGTCGGTGTAACCCATTACACGGCGGCCAGCCACGATGACGTTGCAAAGGTTGTCGCCAAGCGGTCGATCGACTTCATCCAGATCAACTACTCGGTGGGCGAGCGAGAAGCCGAACGGCGACTGCTCCCTCTGGCGCTGGAGCGCGGAGTGGCAGTGATCGCCAACAGACCGTTCGCGGGGGGAGACCTGTTTCGTAATTTGCGCAGTAAGCCGATTCCGAAGTGGGCCGAGGAGATCGACTGCGATAGCTGGGCGCAACTTCTTTTGAAGTTCATCGTGTCACATCCAGCAATAACGTGTGCGATTCCCGCCACCTCCAAAACTGGGCATTTGCGCGATAACATGAAGGCGGGCTATGGCCGGCTACCTGATGAGAGTTTCAGGGCACGCATCGCTTCCGAGGTGCGGTAGCTCTTACTTTCTGGTGGATGACCAACGCGCCCGGATCTTTTCCAACCAACCTGGCGCGTTGGGGTCAATGACTTTGACGAGAACAGAGGACATGACGGAAGTACCCGATATCAGCACCAGCGGTGAATCCGGTGATGCGGTGCTTGCGCTTTCCCGTTTGAGATCGAAAGTTCCCACTATCGGATCACCGACGCACTCAACCCTCACGTCGGGTGGCAGCAAGACCGTCACGTCGCCCATGCACGCGATCACTTCGATGCGCGACGTACCGGCCGCGATTCGGGCACGGGTAAGATCCACCGTGACGCTGCCCATGACCGCCACCGCGCGGAAAAGCTGCGGCATTACCCAATCGCCGTCGCGGGTCACCTGGGACATGAAAGCGACCGTTCCGCGAATGTTGGGAGCTTGCGCTGCGGGAATTACTGCCTGGTTCGCGGGTGCGGTGCGCGCGACGAAGGGGCGGTTAGGTGAGGTCACGGTATATCTGACGAAATTGCGCTGGCCTGGGTTTCCAATTCAATCCAGCAAGGAATTTTCAGAAGGTGATGTTTCGCGTCTCTGATGCCTGTTTTGTCTTTCCTGTCCGGTCCCCGATCTTTTTCTGACTCGGGTAAGCAGTCGAGGTGCCTTGCATGCTGACACACCTGCATGAGTCAAACCGAACCGGCTTGCGGTTCGATAGATGCTCACTCGCAAGCCTTGCCACACACGCGCTAATCCTCGCGACCGTTGTGTCTGTGACGCCCCCGCCAGCCATCCGGCCGGCGACTGGCGTTGTCTCCGCCGCTTACTTCCTGTTCCCCGAAGACCGCGCGAAGCTCCCTCGCCCGAAGCAGGAAAAGATCAGCTGGTTGGACCCTGAGCTTGGCGCAAAACTGGGTGGGTTGGAGCTGCGAGAACTCGATGACCTGGCCGAGGTCAAGACGATCTTCAAGGGACGTGGCAGCGATGAGCGTACTGTCGTGAGCGAAGAGGCGAGTCCCGCGGATTCATCAGCCGCCGACTCGCCCTTCTCCGAGATCGACGTGGACTCGGCTGCGGTGCGCTCCGCTGACAGTGCCGCCCCCGCGTACCCGCCGGACTTGCTGGCGCAACGAATCGAGGGAAGCGCTCAAGTACAGTTCGTGGTCGACACCGGCGGTTTCGCCGAGTCGCATTCAGTCAAGGTGCTGAGCGCCACTCAGCCTGAGTTCGCCGAAGCAGTGCTCGGCGCCTTGCCGCGCATGCGCTTCAGGCCCGCGATTTTCGGCTCGCGAAAAGTGCGGCAACTCGTGCAACAGAACTTCACATTCAAGATTATTCCGCCCGACCAACCGCAACCGGATACCACGAGCTTGTGACACTCATGTCCACAACAATGTCCGTCTACGCGGCGCGTCTCCGCTTGCTATCACTCCTCGGCTCCTCCGTGGCCCTGGCGAGCACGCCCTCGTTTGCGCAGGAAGTTGCACCACGCAACGACTGCGACGGTCAACTCGTCTCTTCAATCAGCATACAGCGCGAGCCTCCCACCCTCATCGGCGAATCAGCCCCGCGGTGGGCCCGGTCGTTCCTGAAAACCGTGCTGCAACACACAACCACTAAACCATCTGCGATTGAACCCTTTCTATTGCTGAAGGAAGGAAAGCAGTGCACGGAAATACGGCGGGCGGAATCCGAGCGTCTGCTGCGTGCC
>JACDCM010000314.1 GCA_013817545.1 Gemmatimonadaceae bacterium
CGCTTTGCCGAGTTCGATTCCGCAAGAGAAGAGCGCATTGAGCGCGAGCAGATCGCACCTCTCAAGCAAGGGATCTATGCGCATGCAGCGAAGCTTCGCTCTGAATACGAACGCTTCAAGCGAGAGAACGCGCTGCTGGATTATCCTGACATGCAATCCCGTGCGCGAGACCTGCTCACGGATCCGGCCGTGCAGCATGAGTACGCGTCACGATTCCGGCACATTTTGCTGGACGAAGCGCAGGACATCAACGATGTGCAGCGGGAAATCATTCGACGGCTGCAGGGCAATGGAGCCAGCCTCTTCACCGTAGGCGACATGAAGCAGGCGATCTATGGCTTCCGCGGCGCCAACGTCAAGCTTTTCGCGGACATCGCGAGCGAGGCGCACAGCAATCTCACCCTGCGCGACAACTTTCGTTCGCGCGAGGAGATAATTGGATTCGTGAACGAGTTGGGTCCGAGACTCTGGGACAACGACCCAGTCATCACGTTCGAGCCGTTGCGTGCGTCGTTTGGATATGCGCCCCTGGGTACGGAGCCGCGCATCGATGTGCGTTTCTTCGAGAAGGGCGCAGGCGACGAGGACGGTCCCAGCGAGAAGGAGCGCGTCGCGGACGTGCGCGAACGGGAGGGAGCGCTCATCGCGCGCTGGATTGGCGAGCTCGTCGATGGCACGCCCGAACGTGCGCCTGTTACCGTACTAGACCCCGTTACACACGCTTATCGCCCGGTGAGGTACGGGGACGTCGCCATCCTCGCGCGAGCTCGGACTCCATTTCCGCATTACGAGCGGCATCTCGCGGAGGCCGGCATTCCGTTCGTACGCGATGGTGGGCGGGGGTACTTCCAGGGTCGCGCGGTAGAGGATGTCGTGAGCGCGATGCGCGTCGTGGCAAACGCGCTCGACGAAGTCGCGCTGCTCGCCACGCTGCGCTCGCCGCTCTTCGGCTGGGACGACGCGGATCTTCTGCGGCTTCGCCGCGCGGCGGGTGAAAAGCATCTCTGGCGCGCGCTGGAGGGCGGCTTTACCACTCAGGGACAGCGCTCGGCGAAGCGCGCGTACGAAATACTGGCTCGGCTCCGTTCCGCGAGCTCCACGCTGCCGCCTTCGGAGCTGATCGAGATGCTGCTCGACTCCACAGCCTATCGCGCTGCGCTGCTGCAGGCGCCCAGGGGACGCGCGGATCTCGCGAATGTGAACAAGCTCATGGAGTTCGCACGTGCCAGCACTGCGCTCGATGGTTCGTCGCTTTCCAAATTCGTGGAGCGCGTCGCACTCGCCAAGGATTACCTGGTGGAGGAGAGTGATGCGGCGCTGGCTTCCGCCGGCGACGATGTCGTGGTGCTGTCCACCATACACGGCGCGAAGGGACTCGAGTGGCCGGTGATAATTCTACCGGCGCTGGACACCGATTTCGCCCGCGCCGAATACGGATCGCGCTTCAGCGCACCCGACGACGCACTCGTAATCATCCTCAGGGACGAAGACAACAGGGCGCTCAAGCTGGCATCCAATGAAGTCGTCGCGAACGCAGCCAAGGCACGCGAGGAAGCAGAAGCGCGCCGGCTTTTCTACGTCGGGTTGACCCGAGCGCGCGAGCATCTCCTCTTGACGGGAATGGCGTCGTATTCCTACGGCGGCAACTTCAGTAGGCCCATCGATTGGCTGGCGCGGCAACTCGATGTCGGCGCGCACGAGGACGGCTCGCGTGATGCGTCTCTCGGTAACGCTCCGCTCCGACTCACATTCGTCACTGACGCTCCGGTGGCGCATGCAAGCCCGCGCGACGACGGCCGGGCGCTGCGCGCCGCGCGCAAACGCGTGGCAAGAGGGGAGCCCGCGCTCTGGGCCTCGGGTCGCACCGATCCTCCGGCTGACATAACTGGCGAGGTCATGCGAATTCTCGCGCCCGTGCCGCCGGTCTCAGGTGGCAGCGGGGCGGCAACGGTGACACAGCTCACCTTTTTCTTCCGCTGCCCGCTGGTGTACTACTTCGAAGTCGTGCTTCAGGTGAAGGAGCGTCCGCGCGAGCGCGCGCAACGTTTGGCGGGAGAGCTGCCCGCTATCGAGCTCGGCAACCTGGTGCATTCCCTTCTCGAGCGCGCGAACCTCGGTGCTCCGCCCGTGGAAGAAGCAGTTCGGCTCGCGTCTGCGGCGGCGGATCTCGCCGGGCGGACCTCCGGAGCGTCGGCGGTGCGCACGAGAGGGCAGACAGGCGAGGTGACGGCCCGCTCTTCCAGATATTCGGAGCGCGACCGCCAGCGGGTGCAGCAGCTCCTGCTGGCCGCTCTGTCGGATCCTCTCATGAATCGCGTGCGAGGAGCGACGCGCGTCGAGCGCGAATACCCGTTCTTTCTCGATATCGGCGGAACGATGGTGCAGGGTGTGATCGACCTCGTCTTTACCGAGACGAGTGGGCGCGGAGTGGTGGTGGACTACAAGTCGAACGATCTCACCGCACCCGATCGTATCGACTTCCTGGCGCAATACTACCGCCCGCAGATCGAGCTGTATTCGCTCGCCGCTCACCGCGCAGGTATCGCTGAGCCGGGCGAGGCGACGCTGTACTTTCTCAACAAGGCGGAAGCACGCACGCACATGGTGGACGCGGCGCGCCTGAGTGCGGTCGAGGCATCGGCGGCGGAAGCGCTGGACAGGATCAATCGTCGAGCGTGGGAGACGGGACCCGGTGAGAAGTGCAGGAACTGCGGGTATCGGCTGCGCGGTATCTGCGAGGTTGGGAAGGAGTGGCGCGAGGGTTGAGGTCGCAATCCGCAATCCTCTCTCGCAATTTGCGACTTTCGCGCACTCCGTTACCAACCTTTCTCCCAGCCGTCACTATGGAAAGCAGCCCGTTTAGCCAGCTCGGAAACATTCTGCGCGTCGAGTTGTATTACTGCTCGAACGACGCTGGCCAGCGTGTTCGCCCACTTTCAACGACGGACGATCACATGCCCAAATTCGAGTTTGCACTGAGTTCCGCGGAGGCTATCCGCGAGGCCGGTATCGTCGTGACCTCCGACTTTGCCGAGGCACTTTCGACTATTGAAGAAAACGCATCGATCGACGAAGGGGATTTCCTTCGCATTGGCGTTCGCGGTTTTCCCCCTGCACAGCTGCAGTGCGTGGGCTTGCGTGAACGTGGCAATGGCTGGGCTCCGATGTGGAAGCCACATGGTCGCGCGGCGTAAACTGATCGGTTTTCGGTGCACGGTTGGTAAAGCGCGGTGCGCGGTGCCCGGTCGATACAGCGCGGCGTTCGGTGCGCGGGTAAGCAAACCGCACGGAGCAATGTGAAGACCTTTGTAGTTGTTGTTTCGGCGTTGCAGGGGCTCTTGGAGGCTTGGAATTGTAAAATCGACGGTTCCAGGACGTGCTTTCAGATCAAGTAGATAGAGTCATCAAAGTGCGACCGCGGCGCCCTCATGGGCGTCTTTTTTTTGAACCTCAGACGCCGTGGTGGATCGGATCCTCTAGCCTCTCGCCGCCAGGAGCGTAAGTTCGGCCTGTCAACGTTGTGTTCTGCCAAACTTTCACTGGAAGTTCACGTGCCTCCTCAATCGGTGACCTTGCACCGGTGGGACGACATGCCGAAAGAACGCGTGTCCCCCTTCCTTGAACGCCGCCTGATTACCGGCGAACGCATGATGCTGGCGCACATATACCTGGCCAAGGGCTGTGTTGTCCCCAGGCATTCGCACGATAACGAACAGCTTACCTATATCCTGGAGGGTTCCCTGCACTTCTGGATCGGTGCAGACGGAAGCCAGGAGCTGGACCTGCGGGCAGGCGAAGTTCTGCATATTCCGTCCAACGTGCCACACCAGGCCGAGGCGCTGGAAGACACCCTCGACGTCGACATCTTCTGCCCTCCCAGGCAGGATTGGCTCGACAAAACCGACAGCTATCTGCGCGATCAGAAGCAGAAGTAGAAATGCAAACCTGGTGACGCTGTTTTCTGATCACTGAGACTCGAGACTGCCACCATTCTCCCCACCCCCGCGATGCGCTATCAACTACTCACCCGCGCGAGACTCCCGCTGCTCGCTGCACTACTCGTCGTCTTCGCGGCACCCGCATCACCCGCCCAGAGCCCCGTCAAGGCCCTCGTGGGCGGCACCCTCATCGACGGTTTCGGCGGCACCCCACTCCGAAACAGCGTCATCATAATTGAAGGCGAGCGCATAAAGACGGTCGGTCAGGTTGGCACCGTCAGGATTCCCGATGGCGCCGAGGTAATATCGACCGAAGGCATGAGCGTGCTGCCGGGTCTCTGGGACATGCACGTCCATCTCATGATAAATGGGCACAGTGACTACGAGCATTGGGACAAGACCTATCCCACGCAATTCGAATCGGTGATCATGCCGTCGTCCGCGAAGCAGCTCCTTCTCGCCGGCGTGACGAGCGCGCGGGATCTGGGCGCGCCGCTCGCCGCGAGCATAAACGTTCGTGAGGCGATCAAGAGCGGCAAAATTCCGGGTCCGACATTATACGTTTCCGGCCCGTTCATTCAGCATGAACCGTATCCTGGCACCGAGCTCTTCCGCTGGGGAGTAAAGGGCGTTGCGGACGCCCGCGAAAAGGTACGGCGTCTCGCGCGGGCGGGTGTCGATTGCATCAAGCTCATCGACCAGGATCAGATGACGATGGAAGAGGTGCGGGCAGTCGTGGACGAAGCGCACAAGCACCGGCTCCCCGTTGTCGCGCACTCGCATCGTCCGGAAGAAATTCGCCGAGGATTGGAAGCCGGCGTCGACAACTTCGAGCACACCGGACTCGCGACGTCACCCGAGTATCCCGACGATCTCATTGCGATGATCCGCGCGCGCGCTGCTCGCGGAAATGCCGGTCCGCTGTACTGGACGCCAACCATCGAAGGTCTCTTCAACTACGAGTACCTCCGCGACAATCCCGAGAAGCTGGACGATACATCGTGGCACGTCGGACTTCCCGACTCCATCATCGCCGACATCAGGAATTCCATCCGGCACCCGGGGCAGCTCGGCTATTTCCAGTTGACGCCGTCACGCCGCCCCACCCTCGCGCGCAAGTTCCAGCAGCTCAAGGACGCCGGCGTCGTACTGCTC
>JACDCM010000315.1 GCA_013817545.1 Gemmatimonadaceae bacterium
CATAACGCCATGAGGAGCGCCGCTATCATCTGCGGCGCCCGCGCTGCTCGCGCAATCTGAAGAATCGGAGCAACGCATCGATATATCCTTCGTCGGTGCGCACGACGATCTCATCGATACCGAGCCGTCGGAAGATTCTCCTCCGTGCTTCCCCCTCCTCTCTCACCGTTTCCTCGAATTTCGCCCGGACATGCGGGTCGCTGGTGTCAGCGTTGAGGGTGAATCCCGTCTCGGGATCGGTGAACCGCGCGAGTCCAACGTCGGGAAGGGTGAGCTCGCGCGGATCCTCCATTGTCACTGCGACAACATCGTGCCTTTGCGCCAGCAGCTTTATCGGACGCTCGAAATCAGTTCCAAGGAAATCGGAAATCATGAAGATGATTGAATGGTGTCCCAACATCTTCACCAGATAATCAGCCGCACCCGCAATGTCCGTCCCGGAACCGGCAGGTTCATATACCAGGATGTCACGAATCAACCGCAAGGCGTGACGCCGTCCCTTTCCCGGCGGAACAACGTGCTCCACTGTGTCCGTGAACAGCAAAGCGCCGACGCGGTCATTATTGCGAACACCCGACATCGCGAGAACCGCACTCAACTCCGTGGCCAGCTCGCTCTTGAATCGGTTTACCGTTCCAAAGCGGGACGAACCGGAGAGATCAACTGCAAGCATGACCGTGAGCTCTCGCTCTTCGATATAGCGCTTGACATACGGATGCCGCATTCGCGCCGTGACGTTCCAGTCAATCGACCGCACTTCATCGCCCGGCTGATACTCTCGTACCTCGGCGAACTCCATTCCCTGACCCTTGAACACCGAGTGGTATTCACCAGTGAAGAGGGAGTTCACCAGTCCGCGGGTCCGCAATTCCAGCAGCTTGACCTGCCGAAGGATTTCAGGCGGAACTCCCGCCGCCTGTCTCGCACGGGCCGGCGGTGCATTCTTCAGGGGACCGGGCGCGCCGCCGGCGCTCCGCTCGGGTGCGCGCGCGCGGGGCGCGGGGCTCATGGCGTTTCGATCTTGCCCAGCACGCGCTGCACGATCTGATCGCTTGTCACCTCTTCAGCTTCTGCTTCGTAGGTGGTCAGTACGCGGTGCCGCAAAATATCAGGTGCGACCGCTTTCACGTCGTCCGGGGTGACAAAGTTACGTCCGCGCAAAAAAGCGTGCGCCCTCGCTCCCTGCGCGAGGAAAATCGTCGCGCGCGGGCTCGCGCCGTATTCGATGAGAGGCGCGAGATCAGCAAGCCCCGCTTCCGCCGGCGACCGAGTGGCATGCACAATATCCACTATGTAATCCATCACCCGGTCATCGAGATACAGCTCCGCAATGCGCCGGCGAGCTTCCAGTATCTGCTCCGGTGTTGCGGCATGCGACACTGTGATCGGCTCACCCCCCGCCATTCGCCGCATGATTTCCTTCTCCTCCTCGCGCGTCGGGTACCCGACTCGAAGCTTCAACATGAAGCGATCGACCTGCGCTTCGGGCAGCTGATACGTCCCTTCCTGCTCGATCGGGTTCTGCGTTGCCAGCACCAGAAAGGGCTCGTCCAGCTTGTACGTCGTTCCGCCGATCGTAACCTGCTTCTCCTGCATCGCCTCGAGCAGCGCGGCCTGCACTTTGGCCGGAGCGCGATTGATTTCATCGGCCAGAATTATGTTCGCGAAGATCGGCCCCTTTTTAGCGCGAAACTCTCCCGTGGACTGGTCAAAGATCATCGTTCCCAGAACGTCGGCGGGAAGTAGATCCGGGGTGAACTGGATGCGCTGAAAGGTCGTGCTGATCGTCTCCGCCAGCGTTTTAACGGTCAGCGTTTTGGCGAGACCCGGAACACCTTCGAGAAGGACGTGCCCACCCGTGAGCAATCCGATCATCAGTCGTTCGACCATGTAATCCTGCCCCACCACCCGCCGTCCAACTTGCTCGACGATTCGCTGTACCAGCACGGTATCGGTCGTCGGCGCTAAGCGTGTCGCCACTTGCACTCTCCTGATCTGTCCATGCGGAGGCCGCTGAATGACCTACCCCAACTTGCGGCCAATAGTTCAAGATCGGGACCAAGCGCGACGACGGTCATCCGTAACCCGCATGTCGCGCGTGGGCGAAGTTCGACACTCCGTCTCCCTTTGCGCGGATCATCTCCTTTCCACAACGCTATTGCATCGGTGCGGCTCTTAATCAGCCCTGTACCGCCAAAAGTAGTCCTTCCTGATTTTCGGACTTCGGCCTACCACTAGCGAACAAGGGGCGTAATTCTGGCTCTTCACTAACGTTTGATTCTGTATCCCCCCTCCTCCTGGAACACCCAAACGGCCATACGCGCCGGCTCGATCGGCAAGTCAGGGTCGATCGCAGTCCAGCGCGCACCAGAACCCGTACCTTTCTCCAGTGGTACACGCACGATGGACTCCGCGCGCCGGATCCATTGGGCAATGTTCGATGCCCTCAGATCTACCCACCCGCGATGGGCGGTTTCAACTCCACGCGCATCGGGTGGAACTACGACAGTCTCGCCGCGAAGAATACGTTCACCATCGCGCATTAGTATCGGCAGGCCGACCGTCAGTATCTGCCTGCGAAGTCCATGATCCCGATCACACAAGAGGCGTTCGGCCTCCTCCGCAATGCCATCCGCATCGGCAGCGGCGAGCGACCGCACGGAGTCGCGCAGACAACTCAGTATGTGAGACTCGTACAGCAATTTAGTCAGTCTCGGCGGGCCAAGCGTCTCAAACGCGATCGACCGTACGCCGCGAGCGGCTTCCAGGGCTTTGAGCTCCTGCACGGCCACGGCCCGAAGATATCCGCCGCGGTACGTAGGGCCGAATGTGGCGGCGTCCAGCGCACCGACAATGTCCTTGCCAGTGGGACGGCCGCACAGCTCGAGAATCACGACGTCCGCGATTTCCTCGGGAGTAACAAGCTCCATCTGGCCGAGCGCGCTCACCGTCTCGAACTCGTCCCGCGCGAACAGTCCGTTTTCACCGACATTGATATAGACGCTCTGCAAAGCCTCCCCTGTATGCCTCCATCCGCGCGCATCCTCAGAAAATGCATCGGCCAACAGAATCGGTGTTTCGCAATCGACGAGATCCAGCGTGCGGCCGCCACGTTTGATTACCCCGTAGCCGATTTCCCTCCAGGCAATGGCGGCGGTCGGCTTGATCTCGATTATTGCCGGTGCTCCTGGGGTCCGCCCGAGAAGGAACAGGAGCAACGTGTGCGCGCCGGCAACCGCTGACTTGGTCATCAGCGTTCTCGACGGCCGCTCCTCACTGTGAGTGTATGGAATGTTCAGCCCCATTCCACCTGTTCCACTAGTGCCGATCTTGACGTATGCCCTTGTGCGCGCCTGACGCATTCCCTCGAATGCGATCTCCAGATGCCTTATAAGCTGTGGGGTTGGCTGCGTGAGAAGATGCCTTTCCACGGCCTCCACGCTCACCGCACCATCTTCCACTGCGCGCAACAATCTGCTGGAGCTGGTGAATACGTCCTGGTACGCCAGCGAGGTCGCTGTGTTGATGCAATCGACAACGACATCTGGCTTGTACTTTAGAAGCCATCCAAAAAGCAGGTTGCCCTGAAACGCATCCGCGCTCGCGGGACTGAGCGTGTCATCTACCAGGCGACGGCGAGTCTCCGGCTTTGCAAGCAGGGTCGCGAGACGTTCTTCAGCAAGATCGGCCGGCAGAAAGATATTTCCCCATGCGGGCTCCACCGAGCTGCCCGCAGCTTCGTCGGCAAGCTCCCGTGATGCTTCTTCGGCTTCTTCGCGAGTGAGTGCCGTCACGATGAGCCGAGCGGGATGCAAAGCGAGTAGCCGCCGGGCAACAGCCATTCCAACCAGACCGCCTCCTCCCAACACAAGTGCGGTTGAGCCTTTCAGCTCCATATCTCGTCAGTGTTCCATTGACGTAATAGCCGCAATAGCGCTGCGCTCGCGCGCGCTCAGATCGCGCGTCTTTCCGGGCGCCAGATCGCCGAGACTCACCGGCCCAAATTTGGTCCGCACAAGGCGCTGCACCTCAAGGCCGAGCTCTTCACATAACCGCCGCACGGCACGGTTTCGGCCTTCCGCAAGTGTCACGGTAAAATCCCATAGCCCTTTGCCGAGCGCAACCGCGCTCGCGTCGCGCACTTGCATCTCCCCATCCTCCAGCGAAATACCTGCGCGGGCACTTCGCGCGGCGCGCTCAGCATCTCCGCGCACCAGCGCGACGTAGGTGCGCTCCACCTCTCGGCTGGGATGCGTAAGGGCGTGCGCGGCGTCCCCGTCAGTCGTTAGAAGCAAAACACCTTCAGTCAGATAGTCGAGCCGTCCGACGTACGTCATGGCTGGATTATCGGGAAGGATGTCGAACACCGTCGTCCTGCCACCCGGATCCCGTCGCGTTGTGAGGACGCCTGTCGGCTTGTTCAACACCAGCCAAAGAGCCTCCCTGGCGCGCGCAACCACTTCCCCATCGACGACGATTTTGTCCACCGCTGGGTCTACGATCTGCCCGGTGCGAGCGACTGTGCCGTTCACTGTGACACGGCCAGCGGCTACCAGCTCTTCCGCTCGACGCCGGGACGCGATCCCTCCGCGCGCAAGCGCACGCTGGATCCGCATCGGACTCGGAGTTTTCCGAGGTTTTTCCAACTGGCTACGCGAGCGGTGTTGGCTGCGCTCGGAGCGCTATAGCAAGCTCGTCAGCGCGTGGGAGTTCGCCGAGGTGGCGCAACGCGAAGTGCTCCAGGAATACAGGCGTCGTACCATAAAGAAGCGGACGCCCAATCCCTTCCGCGCGTCCTTCAACATCGATCAAGCCGCGATCGAGCAGTTGCCGCAACATTCCCCCAACCGACACTCCTCTGATTTCCTCGATGTCCGCGCGCCCTACGGGCTGCCGGTAAGCGACAATCGCAAGCGTCTCCAGTGCCGCACCGGATAACCGCTGTGGCCGAGCCGCCAGCTGGGCGCGTTCGATCGCCTCCGTGAATTCGGGCCGAGTGAGAATTTGCCATCCTCCTGCTACTTCTACGAGCTCGATCCCGTGTTCCTCACTTTCATAT
>JACDCM010000316.1 GCA_013817545.1 Gemmatimonadaceae bacterium
GTTCAAGGTCAATCTCATGCTTGCCGACTCGGCGCAGGTAGCTGACGGCAAGCTCTACGTGCTTGGCGGAGGCTGGTCGCTCATCGTCCCCGGCGGGCCGTTCGCTGTCTGCGGGATCATCGACATCCCGTGGCACGCGGGCACTGACTGGCACACGCTCCGCCTGGAGTTGATCGACGGCGACGGCGAACCAGTGCGCGTTCCGGTTGACGGTCAGGACGAGCCACAGCCGCTCGCTTTCGACCATCCGGCATATCGGCCGACGATCGGCCCCCACGTCAAGCCGGGCACGTCGCTCGGGTGGCCGTTCGCGGTCAACGTGCCTCCGGGTCTTCCGCTCGAACCCGGAGCAATCTACGACTGGCGCATCACCATCGACGGCAAGCACGAGGACGGCTGGGCGCTCCCATTCAGCACGTTCCCGAGGCCGCAGATGCCGCAGGCCGCGTAGTCGAGGCAGTAGCGACGGGGTGGGTGGGGCACCCCGTCGTTCGCCCGAGGCCGTGATCCACGCGCGTGACGAGAGAAGGAGCCGAAGCTCCTCCTCTGCCGCTTGCGAGGTCTCTACTGCTGGCGCAGACGGTAGGTGCCCGGCGCGACCCGCTCGAATAGGCCGTCCGGCTTCCCGTTCTCGATGGCGAGGATCGCCGCGAGCGTCTGCTCCGGCGTCTTGCCCTTCAGCCGAACGCCCTTCATCTTGAGCGCCTTCGCAGCGAGATCCTTCATCTTCATTGGTTCGCCCGCCTTCTTCAGCACCCGGATAAGCGCTTCGCGGCCAGAGACCTTCGCGTCCTTCGCTGAGGTCGCGGGCTTCGTCTTGGTGGTGGTGGGCATGGCTCCTCCTACGTTGGGGGGGTACGAGTCGGCTCACACCCATACCTCTGCGTTGCCGCAGCAGTCAACTCGCGGTTTGCGATCACGGGTGCCACCGCGTACGGGTACTACCTACGTGACGCCGATGTCATGCAGCGCGTCAAGCGCGCTGGAGGTTCGACTTCGCACCCCGGCCCGACCCTATGCCTACTGGATGCCGTCGAGCAGAGATGCCGGCGGGACGCGCAGCCCCCGGGCAACCTTGACGATCGTCGAGAGGCGCGGGTCACGGCCTGCGCGCTCAAGGAGTGAGATCTCGGTGCGGTGGAGGCCGCAGACGTGACCGAGCGCCTCCTGGGAGAGGCCGCGCCGCTCGCGCTCGGCGCGGAGATTTCGGGCAAACCGTTCGCGGGCCTCCACCCGCTGGATGCTCCCGGCAGGAAGACGAAACCTCTACAGACAAAACCTCTCGGGTCCAATACGCTTCCAGGGTGTCCGTGGACGCCGCGCACGCACCGGAGAGTGGCACGTCGACGAGCCCGCAGCCCGTCAAGTTCTATGTGCCGGCGTCGGCGGCGGAACCGATCGAGATCGACGTCGCCCACTCGGGCTTGCGGATGGTGCTCGTCAACCGCGAGTCGGCTGGCTGGCTCGGGGAGGAGTGGAAGGTGCTGGGCATCTACTTCCTGCTCGGCCCGACGAAGACCGATCCTGACCGCTTCCTTGCCTACGTCGGCGAGGTCGGCCGCCGCGACCTACTCCTGCGGTTGAAGGAGCACGCCGCCCAGAAGGACTGGTGGAACCGCGCGCTACTCATCGCGAGCGCGAGCGACGAGTTCAACTCCGCGGAGATCGGCTGGCTTGAGGGACGACTCTACGACGTCCTCAACAACGCCGTCGCCGCTGACGTGATGAACAAGGGCCGTCCAGGAGACGACAGTATCGCGCTAAAAGACCGAGGCGTACTCGAACGCTACGTGGCGCCGATTGTCGCCGCTCTGCGAGCCTGCGGCGCACCACCGGACACGAAGGACCAAAAACCGATGCCGAAGGGCAAGAAGCGCGCTTACTACCGGGAGAGCCTCAAGGACTTGATTGATGCGGATCTCCTCAAGGTGGGAACGCGCCTCCGTCCGCTGCGAAAGAACCTGACAACGACCGCGCGCGTCCTCGAGGACGGCAACCTCGAGGTTGACGGCGTCATCTACCCCGCGGTATCGCCGGCAGCGCAGGCGGTCAGCAGCAACAAGTCAGAGCCGGGCTGGGAATTCTGGGGTGCTCCCTCGGGTGACGGCAGCTTCGTTTCTCTCTTCGATCTCCGCGAGCGACTCCGGGCCGACCAGCAGGAGAGGAACGTCGTGGCGCCGGCGGCCGAGGGTGATGCTGGCGACGACCCGACAGAAGTATCAGTCGCTCGCGCGGACTCCTGATCTCGGGACGGAGCGACGGCGGAGTTGATTAAACGAGGAGTCCGATCGGACGCGAAACTGGCGGGTTTCACCAGATGCGCCGGTAGCCAAGCGCGGGCCGGAACAGCCCGAAGGCCTTGCCTGCAGTCGTGGTGGTGCGCCAGGGCAGAAGCGTCGTGGCGGCGGTTGCCGCTCGCGCCTTCTCCGTGGCTTCAGCTTCCTCGATGATCCCGCCGAGCGCAGCCGCGACCGAGATGGGATCGAGGTCGGCGTCAGGATGGAGAACGTACTTCTTGAACGCTTCGGTTCCCAGCACGTCGTGGATCTCTTTCCAGGCATCCCGCTCGGCAGCAGCCAGCTCCTCGCGCGCCTTCCGGATGGCTTCGGCGTGAGGGTCGGAGTCCGGCGCATTGCCGCCGTTAGCTGACTTGAGAACCATCCAGCCGTCCGTGAGGTGGGCAGGGAAGTCCACGAGACTAACCTCCTGAATCTTCAGGTTCAGGAGCTTCTTGATGTCGGGGAGCGGGATCTTCATGGCGGTGTGGTCGGAGCTTCAGCGAGGGGAGGGTCGGAAGTGAACGTCGGATGCCAGCTCCCCTCGCTCAAGCACCTACCAGAATCGGCTCAACACGGTTTGCGCTCGAATGTTCAACTTGCGGTGCTCGTAGTCGCGGCTGACCCTGATCCCGAAGGAATCCGTGACCGGGATCGAGCTTAGATTTGCCGCGCGCGCCTTGACCCGCAGCTTCTGCAGGGCGTCCGCCTTCTCACGCAGGGCTTCGCGGGCATCGATGAGCGCGCGGAACTGCTCGATGTGCTCGTCCAGCGCCGCTCGGTAGTCGTTCGCGGCGATGTGCATCTCCTTCGCGAGAATCTGTTCCTCGTTGGCGATCTCGCTGTGAACTTCCAGCAAGGCAGCTTCCGTCAGTTCTTCATCGATCTTCAAACGCTGATTCTGTCGTCGGCGTTCCTGCGCGGCTTCGTTCGCGGCTGCAAGCACACCGGCCTTCCGCTTCAGAGCAGGGATGCTGGTGGTGGTCATGCCCGCCTCCGAAGCGTTCCTTCGGCCTTCGCGATCAGCTCGTCGGGAGTGAGTCCTTCGGATTCCAGACGGTTCTTCTGCGCGGAGGTGAGTCCGCCGATGACGATGTCGGGATCGAGCCTATTGCCGTGCTGCTGGGGATTGAGGAGCGCGCTCCGCTGACCGTCGTTCAGGATCGCGCCCGTGCCTGCGCCTGCGTTCCCGGCGCGGCTCTTCGCGATGCCCAGCTCGTTCTCCAGCTTGGCGATGCGCTTGAGGAGATCCTCGAAGAGCTTCGCCAGGTCGGGGCTGGCCTTGAGAGCCTTCAGCGCGGCTTGCTCGTTCATGGTGATGGTTATAGCGAGCGGTGCAGCGCCGCACTAACCAGGTTTATGCCGCGCAGCGGGCGAGGCTATGGTCAGGGGTATGGCCACGGCGAAGAAGAAGCAGCGCGGACGCCCGAAGGGGCACCGACTGTCCGAGGAAACGAAGCAGCGGATCGCTGACGGCGTTCGCGGAACGCACGCGCGCCGCACGGCCGAGTCGCTGCTGTACCGCGCGGCGTCCCGGCACGGAGAACCGATCTGATTCGGCGCTAACTCCCGCGCCGTAACCGAGCGCCGCCCTTGGCCGTGGACAGGTAATAGGGTAGCGCCCGGACAAGCGAAAGCCGAAGTGAATCCCGTCGCTTCGGCTTTCGTCGTTCTTAGCGGAGCCTCTCCCGATAGCCCGCGATGCTCTCCCGATAGCCCGCGATGAAGCCGTCCACGTACTCGTCCCGGTCGTCGGCTTCGCTGTTATCGAAGCCATCCCACGCATCCACGGAGACATCTCGCTCCAGCGCGCGCTCGATAACGAAGTCGGCGTGCGCCTTGCCGTCCTGCGCGCCGCTGGCGTAGCTCGCTTCCATGTCCGGGAACACCGGCTCGTCGGTGATGTCCTCCAGCAGCGTGACCAGCGATCCCGGCGGCTGCATAAAGCCTGGCTCCGTGGATGCCTTGCGGAGTCCGTCCACGTACACCTGGGCAGTTGTGAGATCGGAGTCGTCGTCCGTGAAGTAGTCCTCGGCGTCTTCGTACGATCCAGCTTCTAGCTCCTGTGCCTTGACGCCCGCTGCATGCAACGTCCTTACGTTCATGATTCCTCCGTCCGGGTAGGGAAGTCACGGTATAGCGGAAGTCGCCCGCGTTACCGGTTCAGAAGACGGGGCGCTACCACAGCAACGCCCGCTCGCGCTCGGAGGCACGACGTTCCTCGGCGGCTTCAAAGCGCCGGGCGCGTCCCACGGCCTGTGCCTTCAGGCGGTCGCGGCAGTCGCGCATGACTATGAGATGCTTGCGGCCCTCGGGTGTTTCCACGAGTCGCGTCAGGCGGTGCGCTGGATCTTCGTAGGTGAGCAGGTCGCCGTTCTCTAGAAGGAGATTTAGGGTGCGCTCCGTGTCCGGCGGTCGCGTGCCGAGCACCTGATTGCTCTCGCTGGGATCCCAGCCGAACGCGTACGGGATCACCTCGTCCTGGTGCTTGAGGTCGCGGAAGAGACGGGGCACGGTCACGGGTAGGCGCGCTCGGGTGCGAGCGCGGGGATGGGAGTCTCGGGTTCGGGTGGCAGGTTGCCGTTGCGGAGGTGGTTGCGGATGCCCTCAGCGGCGTGCGGGTCATCGATGAAGTAGACGATCCCGCCGGGATGCCCTGCGGGATCCGTGTAGGTGCCGACGACCGTGGTGGTGCCGTCCTGGGTCAGCAGCCAGGCGCGGTGCCTAGGCATCGGCTTCTACCTCGGCAACGGCGGGTGGCTGCGCTTCGTAGATG
>JACDCM010000317.1 GCA_013817545.1 Gemmatimonadaceae bacterium
TTGAGGTAGACTTCGTGGACGAGCGCCGTTGTATTGAGCGTGTCATCACCCTGCCAGCGGCGGCGCTGGCGGTGGGCTACGGCCCGTAGCTCCTCATAAACCAGCGGAAACAGCGTGTCCAGCGCATTGCTGTCGCCTTGCTCGAGGGCCTCGAGCAGCCGGGTGACCTCCCGTTGTAACGCGTGGTCCATGAGCGAACTCACACTCGTCTATGGCGGCCTAAGAGTGATAAGGAACCCAACGTTTTAGTGTATCTCCAGGCAGGGTCTACGCAAGACCTCTCTTCGGCGTTCGGATCTCTCGTCGTGGCAGTCCGTCATGGCCATTCTCCTCACTCTCTTCCATCCCCTCTCATGACCCCACGCTCACTACGCCATCTCGCGCTCCTCCTCACTCTCCCAGCTCTCGCCCTCACCGGCTGCGGTTCGGACAATATCGTCCGTCCGGAGTGCGTCCGCACATCGAGCTGCGGCAACCGCAACGCGATCAGCGGCACGTATAATGGCATTCGCATCTTCGGCGGCCAGAACTACAGCTGGCGCCTGGTGATTCCGCCGACTGTCAGCGGCTCCTTTAATTTCACGGGGACCTCTACGGAGGACTTCGGAGCGCGACGCACCGCCACCATCGCGGGAAGCGGGAACTACAACCATCCGGCCATAATATATGACGTAACTCTAACCGCCAACGGTGTTCTTCTGGGATCGGGCTCCTTTTCTGGCACGGTGGCGGAAAACCGCGATTCGTTCACGACTAAAGACGGAAACGGCACCACCACATACACCCGCTGAGCGGCTCGGTTTACCCGTAAGCCCAAATCCATCTTTTCGTCATTATGCCAAGCGAACCGCCAGGTTTGCGCGTAGCTCAGTCATGCTGACACACGAATCAGGATGAGTGTGCAGGAGAGCGTGGCATCGCGAGAGGCTGCTGAAGGTGTGTCTTTGCACGTCTCGAAGTGTACGTGCCACGTAGGCCGGGACGCCAGCGCGCCTCCAGAGAGACTTACGATGACCAGGACGTCGGCATTCTATCCCAGCGGTGCGCACGAAGGGCGTCAATAAGATTCGCGGGTAGCGCCCCCGCGTCGCTTGCGGTGACGTTCGCCTTCACGTGCGCGGCTTTCCGCATTCCCGGTATGACCACATGCACGTCCTGACTTGAGAGGATGAACCGCAGCGCCATCTCCGGCAGCGTCATGCCGCTGGGTAGAAGTGTCTTCACTTCCTCGATGCGATCGACGGTCGCGTCCAGATTCTCCTTGGTGAAGTACAGGTTGCGGAAGTCCCCCTCGGCCCAACGGCTCTCCTTTGTGAGCACTCCCGTGAGCGAGCCTTCGTCAAAGGGCACACGTGCGATGACGCCAATGTTCAGCTCGCGACAGACCGGAAAGAGCTCGTTTTCGGGCGCTTGATCGAAAATGTTATAGATGACCTGCACGACGTCGACGAGACCGGTTCGCAGCGTGCGCACGCCGTTCCACGGTTCCCACCGATTGATGCTGATGCCGATGGCGCGCGTGAGACCCTCGCGTTTGAGATCGTCCACGGCGCGCCGCCAGCGCTCGTCGTCCGTCCAATCGTCTTCCCAGACGTGGAACTGCAGGAGGTCGACGCTCGGAAGCCCGAGGTTCTCGAGACTGCGCTCCGCGTACTCGCGGATGTAGCCCGCGGGAAAGACGTCGTCGAGCCGATCGCCGCGGCGGGAGGGCCAGAGCCGGTGCTTGGGCGGGATCTTGGTCGCGGTGTAGAGCCTCTTGTCGGGATTCGCGCGCACGGCCTGTCCGAGCAGCCGCTCGCTGTGGCCGTCGCCGTACGCCCAGGCGGTATCGAAGAAGTTGACGCCACTATCGACAGCGAGCTGCAGGGAACGCAGCGACTCGGCGTCGTCCGAGCCGCTCCAGTTGGCCATCCCCCACATGCCGTAACCGAGCTCGCTTACCTGCCATCCGGCGCGGCCGAAAGTGCGGTATTTCACGTGGCGCTGCACCTCGCTGGGCGAATCAGACAATGGGGGACTGGGAACAATAAGTCGAATGCGGGAGGTGTGCGAGCGCAACAGGACCGCTACCAGTGCGCAATTTCTCAGGCGCGATAACTTATCCGCCATGCGATCGCCCGAAACTCGACCTGAAGACCTGCCTCTCCACGAGGGTGTCCGCTGGTTAGCCGCAGCTCTCGGCCGAGTCATACGGCGACTTGAAGGCGAGGAAGCGTTCGACACGGTCGACAGACTTCGCGTCGCATCTCGCGCCCGTCGTCGTGGCGAAGCTGACGCGCTAATACTGGACGACTTACTCAGGGATGTGGACGGCCTGAGCGTCGAGCGATGCGCAATCGCCGCTCGCGCCTTCACCCTCTTCTTCCTCCTCATCAATACCGCCAAGCAGACGCACCGGGTACGGAGGCGCAAGTCAGTCGCCCGAGCCGATCGGCGATGGTTGCCGGCAGGAAGCTCAGCAGAATTCCCGTTCGCTGAACGGCGAGGCCGAACGGATCGCGCGGGACGATCGGGGGCGGCGTGCGGTTGGATGCCGCCGAACCTGACTGCGCCAGCCATAAACATGCTCGCGCACTCCTACGCCCCGTCACACCTTAATCCGCGATGAGCGAACTCATGGGTCGACTGTCGATCGTTCTCGCCGCTCGGTACGAAGTCGAGCGACAAATCGGCGAGGGCGGCATGGCCACCGTCTATCTTGCGCGCGACGTCAGGCACGAGCGCAAAGTCGCCATCAAGGTGCTCAAGCCCGAACTTGCCGCTCGCCTGGGCAGTGAGCGCTTCGTGCAGGAAATCAAGGTTACGGCCAACCTCCAGCACCCAAACATCCTCCCGCTCTACGACTCCGGTGCGGCCGAGGAATTCCTCTACTATGTGATGCCATACGTGGAGGGAGAGTCGCTGCGCGCGAAGATCGATCACGACCGGCAGCTCAGCGTGGAGGAAACGATCCATATCGCTAGGGCGGTCGCGGCCGCCCTCGACTACGCGCACGAGCACGGAATCGTGCACCGTGACATCAAGCCCGAAAACGTCCTGCTGCAGCGCGGACAAGCGCTCGTCGCCGATTTCGGGATCGCCCTGGCCGTGAGTGCCGCCGGCGGCATGCGTCTCACCGAAACGGGACTCAGCATCGGTACGCCAAACTACATGTCGCCGGAACAGGCGTCCGGCGACCGGTCGCTGGATGCGCGCAGTGACATCTATTCGCTGGGCGCCATCACCTACGAGATGTTGACCGGGGATCCGCCTCACACCGCGAGTACGGTCCACGCTGTCGTCGCAAAAGTCCTGATGGAGAAGCCGTCACCGATTTCGCGAAGCCGGGACCTGGTACCGGCAAATGTCGACGCGGCCGTCCAGCGCGCGCTCGCAAAGAGCCCGGCCGACCGGTTCGTTCGCGCTGCGCACTTTGCCGATGCTCTGACCAATCCCGGTTTCAGGCTACCAGAAACGGGACGGGTGAGCATTGCGGCCGCGCCGGCCGCACCGCGACGCAACACCTGGTGGTGGTCCGCCGCAGCGGCGGCGCTCGTCATCGGGCTGTTTGCCGGTTGGGCAGTCCGTAATGCGACGTCACCGCGAGCCGCACCGAACGAGGACCGTCCGGCGGTGTTCATCCTGCAATTTGATTCAGGCGCCGCGGTCCCGGGATACCCTGCCGTTTCGCCCGACGGGACTGTTCTCGTCTATCCGGCCGGCGAGGCCGGTTCGAACCGCCTGTACCAGCGACAACTGGCCGACCCGATTCCGACCCCGATTCCGAGGACCGAGGGAGCTCACAGTGCGTTTTTCTCGGCGGACGGTGAATGGGTCGCATTCGTCGCCGATCAGTCACTGAAGAAAGTCCGCCTGGAAGACGGAAGTGAGGATGTCATCGCTCCATTCGTCGAAGGATTGGCAGGTGCGACGTGGCGTGAAGACGATACGATTCTGCTATCCACATTGCCGGGGGGATCGTTGTTTGAGGTCCCGGCGAGAGGTGGCACGCCAACCCCGCTCGTCATCGCAAAACACACCTTCGCCTCGGGTTTCTACTTTCCACACTTTCTCCCGGGAGGTGAAGCGGTCGTTTTCAATACCGAGGCTGCTGGCGGCCTGGTCGGCGTCCTCGACCTGAAGACCGGAGAACGCAAGACGTTCGGTCGCGGGCTTCGGCCAAGCTTCATCGAGACGGGACACCTGATTTTTGCAAACCCCGAAGGCCGTCTCGCTATTCAGATGTTCGATCTCAGCCGCCTCGATACGATTGGAACGCCCATGGTTCTGCCCGAGGAAATCGGAGTCGGCCTGGGCAACGCGTTCTACTCCGTATCGCGCGGAGGCACGCTGGCGATAATTCGCGCAGCCGGTACGGTCCTCGACCTGGTGTTGTTCGACCGCGGCGGGCGGCAGCAGATACTCTTCCGCAATGGCGGATTCTGGGCGCCGAGGTTCGCGCCCGACGGGAATCAGATTGCCTTCGGCGACCGGAACCCAGACGACCTTTGGATCTACGACCTCCCCACGCAAACGCGGCGGCGTTTTACGCTCGATGGAGCGGGCAACAACGATCCCGCGTGGAGTCCCGATGGCAAGCAGATCGCATTTTCGGCGAATCGGCGCTTTCGAAAGGATTTGCTGATTCGTGCTGCTGACGGAACCGGCATCGAGAAACAACTCGTCGTGAGGGAGGGACTGCAGTGGGCATCCGACTGGACGCGCGATGGATCCATCATTTTCACCGATGTCCCGCTCGATGAAGATCGCGACATCTGGGCCGTAAAGGCGGATGGAAGCGAGGCGCCGTTTCCCTACCTCGACACGCCCTTCAGCGAGAAGTCGGCGGATGTGTCACCCGACGGCCGTTGGATCGCGTACGATTCCAACGCGCCCGGTCGGTTCGAGGTGTTCGTCAACAGATTCCCCAAACCATCCTCTTCACCCGTGATCGTGTCCTCAGCGGGGGGAAGGAATCCGCGATGGGGGCCTGATGGCCGGGAATTGTTCTATTGGAATGACGGGCGGCTTATCGCCGTGCGTCTCGATTTGAAGGACGGC
>JACDCM010000318.1 GCA_013817545.1 Gemmatimonadaceae bacterium
GTGGGAGCTGGATCTCTTTGGCCGGCTCCGACGCTCGCTCCAGGGCCAGGGTGCGCTGCTCGGCGCCGCCACGGAGGATGTGCGCGACGTGCAGGTGCTGCTGACCGCGCAGGTGGCGAACGCGTACTTCGCGCTGCGTGGCGCGCAGGACCGGCTCGCGGTCGCCAGGCGGAACGCCGCCAACCAGCGTGGCACGCTCGACGTGACATTGCAGCGCCTGGAAGGTGGGCGCGGCACTGCACTCGACACCGAGCGAGCGAAGGCACTGCTCAGTGGCACGCTCGCCGTTATTCCCACGCTCGAGGCGACGATCGAGGTGGCGCGCTATCGCATCGGTGTGCTCACCGGTCGCGGTACGGCGGATGCTCCGGCGCTGGCCGACGACACAGCAGAGGTGACACTACCGGAAGTGCAAGCCGCAGGGCGCGTTGACTCATTGGTCCGGCGTCGTCCGGACGTACTCAGCGCCGAGCGTCAGGTCGCCGCCAGCAGAGCGTTTGTTGGTGCCGCGCGCGCGGAGTATCTGCCGCGCGTGGCGATCGGCGGCGCGGCAGGCTACACAGGCGGCACGTTTGAGTCGTTGGGAAACTCGGACACACCGCGCTACGCGATCGGCCCGGTGATCTCCTTGCCGCTCGACCTCGGCCGCGTGCGAGCGGGCGTGGACGCGGCGCGCGCCGGGGAGACGCAGAGCAGGGCGCGCTACGAGCAGGTGGTGTTGCTCGCGCAGGAGGAGGTTGCGTCGTCGCTGATCACGTACCGTAAAGCGCGCGAGCGGCTGCAACACCTGGACGATGCCGCGGCGGCGAGCGAGCGAGCGGCGGAGCTGGCGCGCTTGCGGTATACTGAAGGGGCGTCCGACTTTCTGCAGGTACTGGACGCGGAGCGGACGCTGCTCGACCGGCAAGACGAGCGAGCATTGGGAAGGACAGAGGCGACGACGGGGCTGGTCGCGGTGTATCGCGCGCTGAGAGGGACGAAAGCGTTCACGCTGGGCGGAGTGCGGTGAGGCTTACACCTCGAGAGTGCCGCATGCATTTGTTCACAGTCGCATCCGGCACAACCATTGCCGAACCGCTAGCTACCTTCGACACGCTGTATCGTAGCGCAGGCGAACGGCTCGGTGCCTTGTTAAATCGTCCACTCAAGCAGAGGAGTAATTCACGTGTCAGCCAAAACCAAGGAAATCGTCACAAAGGTGAATGCGGCCTTTGCTGAAGGCAGCGTGGAGGGATTTCTGTCGTTCTGTTCGGAAGACGTGGAATTCAGGATGGTCGGTGCCGGCGCTTTCAAGGGAAAGGCCGCCATACGCGAATGGATGGCGTCGATGGATTCGGAGCCGCCAACAATAGCGGTCGATAACGTCATCGCCGAAGGTGACTTCGTCACGGCGCACGGCGACATGACCATGAAGGAAGGAGAAAAGGTTGTTCCGTACTCTTACTGCGACATATACCGCTTCCGAGACGATTTGATCGTCGAATTAACTGGTTTTGTCATGAAAACCGAGTCACAGCACGAGGTTAAGGCCGGGGGCACCGCGCGTTAACGCCAGCGGGAGGCTGGTCATGGGTGACCTCGGGCGACGTCTGACCCATGCGCAGCGCGTCCGCTGGGTTCAACTCCTGGTCGGAGTGCGCGGATGCTCGTGGACTCCCGGATGATCCTGAATTCCGCTCGGCATTCGTCGCATACCTGGAGTGGAGATCACGACTCGCCGTCATGAATTCGCAGGATGGAGCCGCCCCTGTTCTCGACCAGCCGATGCCGAAGTGGGGTTGGGGTGAGGTGGGCGGGCCGTACCGCGGCTGAGTAGCCCCAGGCTGTCGGCGACGACACGACACAGGACTGGCAACACAAGCCACTGCCCAAGTCCCGTATGGAAAGCGATGCTACGCGATCGCCGCGCTTCTCAATCGCTCGGCGGTGACCGCATCCGCCGGGAAAAAGCATTCAGGCGCTATCTCGGAAAGCGTAATGTCCAGGGGCGTGCCAAATACCGTTGTGGTGCTGATAAACGAGAGCACGCCGTCGTCGGTCGCCAGTTGCAGAGGAATGAACACTCCAGCCCCATCGTCCAACTTGAACGGCGGCGCGGCGCGCCGCGCACGGGGCACCGGATAAGCGCTGAGCTCATCGAGTAGTTCGGCAAGTCCCGGTTCCCCACTCGCCTCACTCTGTCGCCGCAAGCGCTCTAGGACGTGCCTGCGCCATTGCTGAAGGTTGACGATGCGCGACGCCAAACCCTCGGGGTGGAGGCTGAGCCGAAGAACGTTCACCGGTGGCTGTAGCAGCGACGGAGCCGCGCCGCCGATAAACAGCGAGACCGCGCGGTTGGCGCTCATGAGCGTCCATGATCGGTCTACCGCGAGCGCGGGGTACGGCTCGTGGCCCGCGAGCACTCGCTCCACCGCGCTTCGCGCAACTTCCAGGGCTGGGTCGGATAGCAGGCGTTCGGCATACGCAGGCGCGTAGCCTGCGGCGAGCAGGAATCGATTGCGCTCGCGCAAGGGAACCTCCAGCTGCTCGGCCAGGTGAATTACCATCTCGCGGCTCGGCTGCGCCCGTCCCGACTCGACAAAGCTGAGGTGGCGCTGCGAGGTGTCGGACCTGAGCGCCAGGGCGAGCTGGCTCAGATGCCGGCGCTGGCGCCACTCGCGCATGAGCGCACCGAATGATGGATAGGGCATCGCGATAGCTGTCATGTGCTCATGGGTAATCAATCGCTCGCAAACCGCCAATTACGTCGTGAGTAATTGAGTGTCGGCGCTCCGTAGCGAATCATACGCGCACGTGTCCCGCAGCGTGATTCTAGCGGTGGTCGCAGCCAATGTGCTCTGGGTACTCGGCAGCTTGCTGCTTCTCCTGAGCGGATCGCTCGCACCAACTACGCTCGGCAAATCCTTTATCCTCGGCCAGGCCGTAGCCGTCGCGGTCTTCGCATATCTGGAACACGACGGACTGCGGCGCGACCGTACTGCGATCGAGTTCGAAAGCGCGCTCTGAGGGCGGGCGTTTGTCGGCTATGCCAGTTCGCCGTTGGGCGTGACCACATCGCAATCATACTGGCGGCCCGCTGAGCGGCGATTCTATTGAACGTGCGGAGGATGGGCCGTATCTTCCGACATTCGACAGGGGATTTGCGCGACGCCCACCGACAGCCATTTGGATTTCCTGTGCGTACGACGTGAACGACGTTTATGGGTTGCCGCCATGATCATTTTGGCGGACGTCGCCCTGCTCTCGTCGTGCGCCCACTCGCTACGTCCGGGCTCCACCGCAGCGCACACCGTATCCCGAGCGTCCGAGGTTGCCGGACTCCCCGATACTCCAGCGGCCGTCGCGCTGAGGGATTGGCTTCGGATTTACAATCTCGGACTGCCCGACTCCGCACGTGTATTTGCCGCGCGTGCATACTCGCCGACTGAGCTAGCCGATCGCCCAGCCGACGTAATCGCGCGCGGCCATCAGCTCTGGCGCATGAACTACGGGCAGATGCGCGTCGTTCGCGTCGACTCTTCCACGCCCGTCGCTATTGAGGCGACTGTCCATGAGGCAGTAACGGAGGCGTACGGAAAGGTGTTCGTGGAGGTCGACAGCACTCCCCCGCACGGAATCACCGGCGTTTGGCTGATTCCCTTCGTAGAGCCACCTGCGAACGCGCCGCGCGTCCGCCGCTCGACCGATCTATCCCTTGCAGGCGCCCTCGGCCGTTACACCGATGCCCTGGGAAAGCAGGAGGTTCTCTCCGGCGCTGTGCTTGTGGCACGCCGCGGCGTACCGGTATTCGCGCGTGCCTTCGGGCCGGCGACTCGAGATCCGTTCACACCTAACACATTGGACACGCGCTTTGAGCTCGCGTCACTAAGTAAACTATTCACTGCGGTGGCTATCGCGCAGTTGGTAGAACGCGGCCGGCTGACGTTCGAGACGCCGATTTCCACAGTGCTCTCTGATTACCCCAATCCTGAAGTCGCTCGGCGGATAACCGTTGAGCAGTTGCTCACACACACGTCCGGTCTGCCCGACTTCTACCAGAACGGCAAGTTCCGCCAGTTTGAGGACTCGCTTCGCACGCTCAACGACTTCTGGGCGATGTTCGCGAACGATACGCTCTGGTCGAAGCCTGGCGCCCGGTATGATTACAGCAACTCCAATTACATCGTCCTCGGCTCCATCGTGGAGCGTCTCTCGGGCCTGCCGTTCGAGGAGTATGTCGCGCGCAACATCTTCGCGCCGGCGGGAATGACACGCACCTGCTACTGCGAAGTTCGGGTCGACCATCGCGCGACTCCGTATTCCCGCTACACGGCCGGCTTCGGTCCGACGCGGCGTCCGGCGCCCGACCGGTGGATCGAGGTTCCGCGGGGCGCGCGCCGTCCCGGTGCGCCGGCGGGCGGCGGGATCTCGACCGTGGGCGATGTCGGCCGCTTTGCGACTGCGTTGCTCGAGCATCGCCTGCTCAGCGCAGCTACGACGGCGCGCGTACTGTCGCCGCGTGTGCCCATGGATGACGGCGGAAAGCGGGCGTACGGATTCGAGGTGTACGAGTGGTCCGGCACGCCTTTCCTCGGACACGGCGGCAACTACTGGGGAACGATGACGCAGCTCGATATCTATCCAGACGATGGCGTCGTAGTCGTGGTCCTGTCGAATAACGATGCGAGCGGTGGCGAAGCCGTTCGGAACTGGACGCGGCGCACTCTCACCAATCGGTAGCAGCTGCCGCGATTCCACCCTGGGCGTGTCTCCCGACTGACAAGCCTTCGGCAAGCTACCAGATTTGCCAAAGTGGGCATATTTTAGTTGATCGGCGCGCACCCCGCGCTCCGTCAACGTCACTGAGGTGCCTGTGCTTACCGCCGTCCCCTCCTTCCTGGTCCTGGTCGCGAACACAGCGTCCTGACGACGGAAGCGACAAGAATGTCAGGACCCTGCCTCGCGGCCAGGGGATGAATGCGTGCACGATCATTCCGATCGATGCTTCATTACTGGCGCGCACACGCGCGCCGCCGCCCAGGGGT
>JACDCM010000051.1:0-1797 GCA_013817545.1 Gemmatimonadaceae bacterium
GCATCATCACGTCGGCGCCTAGAGCTATCTGGAGGGCGATAACCGATTCGGGGGTGAAATCGCGTTGCGAGCCATCGACGTGGCTGCGGAATTCGACGCCCTGTTCGCTGACTTTGCGCAACGTCTCGAGCGAGAAGACCTGAAAACCACCCGAGTCAGTGAGGATCGGTCCATCCCACGCCATGAACCGGTGCAGTCCGCCCAACTTTGCAACGACGTTCTCTCCGGGCCGCAGATGCAGGTGATACGCATTCGCAAGAAGCATCCTACAGCCAGCGTCGCGTAGCTCCTGAGGATCGAGTGTCTTGACTGTCGCCAGAGTGCCAACGGCCATGAAGGCCGGCGTGTCCACGCTTCCATGCGGCGTCGAAAAAACGCCGGCGCGCGCGGCGCCAGCGAATGCTTGAACGGTGAAATGAAAACTTCCGTCGATCACGAGGTGGGCATCAACGGCGCATCGGACGGTGGAGGAGCCACGTACGTCGAGTCGCCGCCTGGTTGCCTGATCTCGAAGGTGACAGCGGCGACCGTAGGCGAACAGGCATAGCCCACCGTTACCATGGACTCCAGGCCGGCTCCGGCATCGCTCTCGGGAGCGTCGAACTGAAGTGCAGCCGTGAGTCCGCCGAAAAGCTGATCCATGCGATCATCGCCGGAAGATCGGTCGAGCCGCGCACGGGTGACAAACCCCCCGCGATCCACGGTGATCGTGAAGTCCGCGGTGCCGTTGTCGGAATCCTTGTCGCCCTTGAGCCTCGGGCACTCCGTGGCAAGCAATGCGTCCCCCCGGGCGCGCAGCCCGCCTGTATCGATACGCTCCTGCCCCGCCGTCGGAACGAAGAATTTCTGCGTCGACCTTACGCACGACGCAGCGATCACGACGAGCAAACCGAAACTAGACCACCGCCATAGCATCGCCGTACGAGTAGAAACGGTATCCGGCATTAATCGCCTCCCGGTATGCGCGCATGGTAAGATCGTAACCGGCGAACGCCGCCACGAGCATGATGAGCGTCGAGCGGGGAAGATGAAAGTTCGTTACGAGTTTGTCCACCGCGCGAAAGCGATATCCAGGACGAATGAAAAGGCGCGTGTCACCTTCATTCGCAGAGAACGAACCGTCTTCGTGCCCGGCGCTCTCCATCGTGCGAGCGGTGGTGGTGCCTACGGCCCAGATCTGTGCGCCTTTCGAGCGCGTTTCATTCAGAGCGGTCGCCGCCTTCGAGTCAACGCTGTACCACTCTTCGTGCATCGGATGGTTTGCGGGGTCATCGGTCTCGACCGGCCTGAAAGTCCCGGCGCCTACATGCAGTACGACGTCAACGCGGCGCACTCCACGATCTGCCATGCTCGCCAGCAGCTCCGGCGTGAAGTGCAGTCCCGCTGTCGGGGCCGCCACGGATCCTTCCTCGCGCGCGTAAACTGTCTGGTACCGTTCGGCGTCCGCGGCACTATCAGTTCGCGAGATGTAGGGTGGGAGGGGCACATGCCCGTGACGCGCAATCGCCTCCTGCACAGGCAGGCTGGACCGCAGTTGCACTACTCGCGTCCCACGCTCGGTTATCTCGAGAATCTCTGCCTCGAAATCGGGGGCTATGTGAATCGCTCGGCCAGGGCGGAGCTTGCCTCCAGGCTTGACCATCGCTTCGAACCGACCATCGCCGAGGGCGCGGAGCAGCAGTATTTCGGCTGCTGCGCCCGATGCGCGTTTGCCGAGCAGCCGAGCCCGCATCACTTTCGTAGTGTTCAGCACCAGCGCGTCGTGTGCCATCGTGAGGCCGACTAGATCAGTGAAGC
>JACDCM010000051.1:1807-15849 GCA_013817545.1 Gemmatimonadaceae bacterium
GCGTAATACGCTCGGACTTCCTGTCTACAATGAGAAGCCGGCTGGCGTCGCGCTGCCCGAGAGGTGTCTGAGCAATCTGTGCGGCAGGAAGGTTGAAATCGTAGTCAGCTGTCCGGCTTCCACGCTCCGTCACGGCACGATGGTAAGATCCCGCTCCGTGGTGACGCTCTGCTTGCTCGGCAAATCCGTAACAGTGATCGCGATTCGGTACTTGCCTGGAGGAGCTTCGCCGAGGTCGAGAGACAGATAATCGAGCATCTCCGGCCGGGCAGCCGTATTGCGATTGAATGAAAGGCGCAGGCCATTACCTTTTTTTCCGGTTGATCGCGACTCAGCTCCGCTTGCCGTTCCTCCAAAGACGCGCGCCACGAATGAGGAAAGCACCGAGCCGTCGGTTCGCCGCAAGCTCAACTCTATTGTGTAGCTGTTGGACGACTCCGCTGTAGCGGTCAACCCGTACGTCTCCCACATCAAGCTGAATGCCTGGCCGGGACGCATTATGCCTGAAGACGGTGTGATGATCATGTCACTCCAGCGTGACGCGGCCGTTCCCGCACGGGGCGTAGCACGTTCGGCGATCAGGAGATCGCTGATACCGAATGCTGGCTCGGGCAATGTTTCTATGACGCCGAGCGCGCGAGCTGCCCTCATGCTGTCAGGCTGCAGGGCTTCCACGCGATAGCCGACGCCGATGCGCGGCAGCCGGTGGCGCCAGGTTCGTACAGTGGATGAGCTGTTGAACGCCATGTCTTCCCGCGTTGAATCCCGAACGAGAAAGTGGCCCTTACCGTCGAAGGCGAAGAATCCCATATCGATCGCGCCATTTGAGAGTGCTGTGCCGCGCGTCATGCGGTCGAGCGGCAGCTCAGCGTGAAGTACGACGTCAACGGAATCACCTGGAGCCCGGAAACGAACCGTTTGCACAGTGAGTGAATCGATCCGGCGGCTGATCGGAACGTTGCCCCAGGCGACCGGAAGGGCAGCCATCTGTTGAGCATAAGTGTCGCGCAAGTCGAATGAGAAATCCGCAGCACCTGTACTTCTCATCGTGAACTGAAAGGAGAGACCGTTCGTATAGCGCCAGATTATCGGAACGTAACCGTCAGCTCCCGGTGGCAGTGACAGCACGAATGGCGCGGGACCATAACGGATGTACACTTCCCCGCGATCGGAATCTGCTCCGCGCACACCGAATGCTTCCGAGCTCCATCGAAGCTCCGCGAACGCCACTCGGCTCAGAAACTCCAGCCCGTATTCGTTGCCCGAGGTAAGCGCCAGAGGGTCAGACAGCAGCCAGTACATGCGCTCTGTCCGCGCGCGCTCCGCTGGGTTCAGCTGAGTGAAGCTTACTGTGTCCGCGGGGCGCATTATGCGAGTGAGACGGGAAAACCGCAGGCGGTTCTCGGGGGAGAAATAGGTCAGGGCGCTGTCGAAGTCAGCCACCGCTGTGCGCGCTTCCCCGAGCCGATGGCTGGCGAGTCCCGAAGCAAGCCACGCCCAGGGATCCCATGGCGCTTGTGAGAGTCTTTTGCCGGCTACCTGTCGCAGGTCCAGCCACTGGCCGCGGTCGACGAGTACCATGAAGACATGCTTGAGTGCGCTTGCACTGTTTGGATCCGCTTCAAGGGCTGCGTGGAACAGGTCCGACGCGGTCCGATAATCGCCTTCGCCAAGTGGCGGACGAACCTTGAAAGTAAAGTTGTCGAGGTAGTTCTCGAGGCTGCGCGGCTCAGTGATGTATCGGTCGAGGTCGGCGAACGCGAAGCCGTTCGAGAGATTGCGCCGGTTCGCAAGCGGCTCGTAGCGCCGCCAGAATCCCTCGCCCGCATTGTCCGCAGCCTGCGAGAGCAGCATGTTGTCCCCCGATCGGCCCGCCGCCTGCATTCCCTTCTTGAAGGCATCCGTGGCGGCGAATCGCACGCTCGCATGTGTGGACGACATCAGATATTTGCCGAGGTCAAGGAGATACTTCGCGCTATCCGGGGCGTGTTGGGCAGCGAGCCGGAGGGAGCTATCGGCCATGCCTGACAGGTCTATGTACCGCTTGGTCTGGATGACGCCGTCTCGCTTGTGCGGTCGAGCCAGGTCCCATGCGAGCATCCCACGCAGGTGCCACGCTGGCGCGTCGCGCGCGTCGGAGCGTATTGCGCCATCGAGCTTCGCAAGTGCAGCGGTTGTGTCACCCGCTTCCAGCGATGCGCGCGCGTCAGCGAGCGACGTCTTTTGAGCGCCGGCGTCCGGAGCACACAGGCCGGAAAGCGCCAACAGGAAAGCGGCGGTTCGAGTCATGCGAATCAGTCTATACGGACGCAGGCTGCGTGCAGGTGCCGATGCAATTCGCTGGAAATCAAATTCTTGCGTTCCATAAGCAGTCATTGCGAGCCGCGCAGCGGCGAAGCAATCTCCGTGGCTGAGGGAGGAGGAGATTGCTTCGAACACTGCGTGTTCTCGCAATGACTGTGCGTTACCCGCCGGGCACGCACCCGATGCCAATCAGCTTCGGTCCCGTTTATTAGAGCAAACTTGGCTGCTCACCGTTGCCTTGCATCCGCGGCGCATAGCCGAAATGCCTGTACGCAAGCGGGGTGGCCGCGCGCCCGCGGGGGGTGCGCTGCAAGAACCCGTTCTGAACGAGGTATGGTTCATAAACTTCTTCGATTGTGCTGACGTCCTCACCAATGGCCGCGCCTATCGTGCCGATTCCCACCGGTCCGCCATCGAACTTCTCGATGATCGCCTTGAGCACGCGCGCATCCATGTCGTCCAGGCCGAACTGATCGACGTCGAGCATGGCGAGCGCCGCATCGGCAACGGCCTTGGTGATATCGCCGTCCGCGCGCACCTGGGCGTAGTCCCGCACTCGCCGAAGCAGCCGATTCGCGACACGGGGAGTGCCGCGCGAGCGGCGAGCTACTTCGGCGGCTCCGGCCGGGTCTATTCGGACGCTGATCACGTCCGCTGAGCGCATGATTATCTGCTCCAGATCAGACGGCGGATAGTAGTTGAGCCGTTCGATGATGCCGAAGCGTGCGCGCATGGGTGGTGTGAGCATGCCGAACCGCGTTGTCGCACCGATCAGCGTGAACGGGAGGATCGGCATAGTGACGCTCTGTGCCTTGGGCCCATCGCCGAGCCGGATCTCGATCTTGTAGTCCTCCATCGCGGGATACAGGAATTCCTCGATGATGGGCCGCAGTCGATGGATCTCGTCAATGAAGAGAATGTCCCCCTCGCGCAGATTCGTGAGTGTGCTGACGAGATCGCCGGGCCGCTCGAGGGCAGGGCCGGATGTCGTCCTGATGTTGACGCCGAGCTCCCGCCCGATCAGCTCGGCGAGCGTCGTCTTGCCCAGCCCTGGTGGTCCGTAAAAAAGTGTGTGATCCAGCGGCTGCCTGCGCGCGAGCGTCGCATCAATGTAGATGCGAAGACTGTCCTTGACCTTCTGTTGGCCAATGAACTCCGAGAGCCGCTGCGGGCGGAGCGACAGCTCAACGACCGACTCGTCGGGGAGCACTTCAGGCGTCGTGATCTCGGTTCGAGCCATGTTGGGGGGCGCCGGGTGCAAGTTGCCATGTGTAGAAACGTCTCCCGGAAGCTAGTGTAGCGATGCACCCGGCATTAGTGCCGCCGTGGCGACATACGCGCCGAGCTGCGGGAGGAATTCGAAAGCGGCAGGTGGCGCGCTACGAGGAAGCCCGGCTTGCGAGGACCCGGCCGACTGTTCCGAGCAGATCTTCCCGGGTGAACGGCTTGGAAACCAGAGGTGCTTCAGGTGGAATGAGTTTCCGTCTCGCAAGCGCCTTCTCGGAAAACGCCGAGATGTACACGACGTGGGTATGAGGACGGCGGGCAACTATCTCTTCCGCTATCTGCCGTCCGGTCAGCCCTGGCATCAATACTTGCGAGAGCAACAGATCGATCGGTTGGGACGTTTCCGCGCTGAATCGCACCGCGGCGGCACCGTGGTGCGGCCATTCTGGATGGCTCGCATTAGCACTCCATCCGTTCAACCTTTCAGTCTTGATGCCTGATCGGGAGAGAGAAATCCCAAAAGGGATTAGTACGACGGATCAAGCGATTGAATCATCATTTCTCCGCGGAGCGGGACGCGGAGAAGCGGTATTGCCTCGGCCGGCAGTTTCATCGCGAGCAGGCATTTCCCCAGCTCATACTTGATGCGCGTGGCCTTGAGGCGGCGCGAGCGCCCTATGACCTTCCAGCAGTCGCCAGCAACGCCAGCCGTTCTCCCGCTCGCTGCAACGTCTCCAACCGCTTGCAGAAGGCGAACCGAACCTGCCTCTGTCCCGATGCCGGAGCGTGATAGAAGCTCGATCCCGGTACGGTGGCAACACCGATTTCCTTCGTCATCCACTTCGCGAAATCAACGTCCGGCAGGTCACTGATAGCGGAGAAATCCGCGAGCACGTAGTAGGCGCCTTCCGGAACGGAGAAAGTAAATCCGGCTTCACCAAGTGCCGAGGTTAGCAAATCGCGCCTGCCGCGATAACCGAGAGACAGATGATTGTAGTAGTCGGCATCGAACGCCATCCCCACCGCGCCCGCGGCCTGCAACGGGGCGGGGGCGCCAACGGTGAGGAAGTCGTGCACCTTTCGAATTGCCTGGGACTGCGCGGGCGGCGCGATCGCGTAACCCAGCCTCCATCCGGTACAGCTGAATGTCTTGGACAGGCCGGAAATTGTGACCGTCCGTTCGGCCATTCCCGGCCACGTCGCCATCGCATGGTGATCACCGGCGTACCGAATGTGTTCGTAGATTTCATCCGTTATCGCCCAAGTATCAAACTCGATGCACAAGTTGGCGATCAGCGACATCTCTGCTTGCGTAAGGACGCGGCCCGTGGGGTTTTGCGGTGTGTTGACTATGATCGCCTTGGTCTTGCGCGAGAACGCGGATCGGAGTCGATCCGGATCGAGGCGCCAACCGCTGCCTTCCAGGGGCACGAACACCGGCTTGGCGCCAGCCAGTATCGCGTCCGGCCCATAGTTCTCGTAGAACGGTTCCAGTACGATGACTTCGTCGCCCGGATTGAGGAGAGCCAGAAAGACGGCGGCCATCGCTTCCGTCGCGCCACACGTGACGGTAATCTCGCGTTCGGGATCGACGTGCATGCCGTACCACCGGCGATACTTCTCGGCTATCGCAAGGCGAAGCGGCGGCGATCCCCAGGTGATCGCGTACTGATTGAGATCGCCGTGTATTGCCGCGCACGCCGCATCTTTCATGGGCGCCGGCATTGGGAAGTCCGGGAAGCCCTGTGCGAGATTTATCGCCTCGTACTGATTGGCGATGCGGGTCATCTCGCGTATTACAGACTCGGTGAACGTCGCGGTTCGATCAGCTCGCATGTTCAGCTCCTGTTACCAATCTTTGTCAAAGCCAGCCTGATCAGCTCCGGAACGGCGCCTCCGGTCCCACCTTCCTCGAGCGCGTGACGGACGGCCTTGTCCGCTTCTCCGGTTGTGTAGCCGAGCGCCACCAGCGCGCGGACCGCATCATCGGCCACGACGCTATCGGCTCTGCGCATGCCGGGCGCGGGATCCACCTGAATCTCGTCCATCTTGTCGGCAAGATCGAGGATAAGCTGCTCGGCCTTTTTCCGCCCGACGCGAGGAATGCTTTGCAACGTAGCGATGTCCTTGTCCCGAATCGCGCGTACGAGCCTCTCCGCGGAAAGCGTCGACAGCATTCCGATCGCCAACGCCGGACCTACTCCCTTGGCGATCAAAAGGCGGGCGAAAACGCGTTTCTCGAACTGGCTGGTAAAGCCGACGAGCTGCCAGGCATCTTCGCGCACCACGAGATAAGTGTGCAGCAACGTGTCGGCGCCAAGACTGGGAAGCTGCTCGAAGACGGTAAGCGGAATGGATATTTCGTATGCGAGACCGCTCGAAGTCAGGATCTCGACCCGGTCGATGTCGCGGGCGATCAGCGCACCGTGGACCCTGGATATCACACGCGCGCGGGCGTTGCGCTGCCGCTCATGACGTGCGCCAGCGCGGCGGCTACGCCATCAGCGGCGTCGGAAGGAGTCGGAAAAGTCTTCAGCTGCAGTAGCTGGGCGACCATAAACTGCACCTGATGCTTGGTAGCCGCGCCAGTGCCCGTCACCGCCTTCTTGATCGCTGCGGGAGGATACTCGGCGATTTCTACACCCGCCGCTTCGGCCGCGAGCAGCACAACACCTCGCGCGTGGCCAAGTACTACCGTCGTCCGGACGTTGCGCGCGTAAAAAATGTCTTCGACCGCCACCGCGTCGGGCCGATGCCGCTCGATGAGCGCTCGCACTTCATTGTGGATGTCGAGCAAGCGGCGGGGAAGGGAATCGCGAGGATCAGTTCGGATAACGCCGCACTCGAGCAGTGTGTGAGGACCAAGCGGCGTACCGCGCACCACCCCGTATCCGGTGGCCGCGGTTCCGGGGTCGATGCCGAGGACAATCATCCTGGTGAGTGGCGGGTGGCCAGCTTCACGCCATCTCCGTTACATCAATATCGAAGTTCGCCGCCACCTTCTGCACATCATCCAGGTCCTCGACTTCCTCGAGAAGCTTGAGCAGCGACTCCGCCTGCTTGCCTTCGATGTGCACCGTGTTCCTCGGGATATAGGTGATCTCAGCTTCCAGGAATGAAAAATCCCGTGCCTCGAGCGCGCTCTTTACCGCGTGAAACTGCGTCGGCTCTGTAGTGATGACATACTGATCGCCTTCTCGTCGGAAATCTTCCGCTCCCGCTTCCAGGGCAGCTTCCATGGCGGTGTCTTCATCCCGCGAAGCCACGTTCGTATATAGCTCTCCCTTGCGCTCGAACATCCAGGCTACGGAATTCGCCGCTCCGAGACTACCGCCGGCGCGAGACAGCTTGTGCCGCACTTCGGCAACTGTACGGGTCGGGTTATCCGTGACGGTGAGAATGAGCAGGGCAACGCCGCCAGGTCCGTATCCCTCATACGTTATTTCCTGGTAATCGACGCCCTCGAGCTCACCAGTTCCTTTCTTGACGGCACGCTCGATGTTCTCCTTTGGCATGGATGCCGCGCGTGCGATTTCGATCGCGGTCCGGAGACGCGGGTTGCCGGCAGGATCACCACCACCGCTTTTCGCGGCGACCGTGATCTCCCTGATCAGCTTGGTGAACTTGGCGCCGCGCTTCGCATCGGTGGCGGCTTTGTAGTGCTTGATCTGCTTCCATTTACTATGGCCGGCCATGGCTAATCCGCACTGGTATTATCGCCGCGCTCGTTCGTCCTCGAAGCCGGGCGATGGGTGGCTTGAATATAAGGCGGGCAACGACGAGCGATAGCGAAGCACGCTCGGTTGCAGGAGGGCGGGGCGGTCGTCATTCCTGTGATCGTTCTTCCCAGGGCACGCTCTCTCACAACACTGCGCCAGACGTGGCAAGTATCATCGAGCTTTTGCAGCCAGCCGCCGTAACAGGCAGCGACCCCGCGCATGGATACACTCCGCGGGCAGGTTACACGCGCCGTCGCGGTATGCGCGTCCGCACCAAGATCATTGCGCTCGCGGTGGCGCCACTACTTCCGGTTTTTCTCTTCCTCGGGTGGCACGAGCTCCCAAGGGTGTTCTGGGACGTACAGCTGGGAGAGGCGCGTGAGAGCGCCACCGCGATCTCGGCGATGGTAGCGCAACGACCGTCCGCGGAGTCTGTCGGCGATGCCTTCACAGCGACGCGAGGCAAGCTGCTTTTTCTCAGCCTGGTAGGCCCGGACGGGAAAACAGTCGCCATGCACGCAGAGGGAGACAGTATTCGCGTGCCGGCAGACATAGCGCAGCTGCAGGAGCTGAGAGGTGAACGCCGCAACTACCGTGAGCTCTGGGTGGTCACTCCGGCCGCGGACGGAGCGAAGGTTGTGCTCGGATGGTCGCTCGACTATGCCAGCTCCAACTGGTATCGCACGCGCCTGATCTTTACCGGCGCGACCTTGGCCGCCATACTCGCGGCCGCTCTGGCTGCGCTTCTCCTGTCCCGGCCAGTGACTCGTCCGCTCGAAGCTGCGACGCACACTCTGGGCGGACTGACCTCGGGTAACCAATGGGACCTGCGAACCCGCGTTAATGCGACCAAGAATGACGAAATCGGTGAGCTGGGCGACGGAATCAACCACTTCATCGCCGAGCTCGCGGGCCTGGTCTCGCTGGCGCGATCCGCTGCTGAGAAGGTGGTGCGCCGCGCCGAAGATATCTTCGCATCCACACACAGCCTGAGCGCTTCTGGTGAGCGGCTCGAGCATGTGATAGGCAGGGTGTCTTCCGATGCTGCGGCGCAGTCCGCGTCCGCGGTGCGAGCCAGCGCAGCGGCGGCATCGGCAAGTTCTGCCGCAGGGGAAATGCTCGCGAGTGTAGGGGCGGCCGAAGCACGCTCCTCCGAGACGCTTGGCGCGGCTCGCGCTGGTCTGGAAGGAGTGGCCAAGGCAGATGAAGCAGTGGAGCGCATCGTAGTGGCCGCGGAGGCGACGCGAGCAAGCTTCGCGGGATTGGAGCGCGGACTGCAGGCGATCGCTCAGGCCGTCACAAAGATCGCTGCAATTGCCAAGAGCACCAATCTTATCGCACTGAACGCGGCAATCGAGGCTGCGCGCGCCGGTGAGCACGGTCGTGGGTTTGCGGTCGTTGCCGACGAGGTCAGGAAACTCGCTGCCGACTCCGAAAAGCTGGCTGCCGAAATCCGCAACGAGATCAAGAGCATTCAAACCGGTGTAACCGCAACCAGCGACGATCTTGGCCGCGCGAACGCGGCCGTACTCGCGACTCGCGCAGTGATTGCCGGAACGGGAGAGGCTATTCGCATCGCCGAACAGCGCGTCGACGCAACCGCGTCAATTCTCCGTCACGTCGCAAGTCTAGCCGAGGCGCAACGGTCCGAATCACGCCGCATCGAGGAGCAAGCTAGCCAGGTCGCGTCGCTGTCCCACAACCATGCCGAGGCAGCGCAGGAGATGTCGCGCGCCTCAATAGAACAAACCGCCGTAATCGAGGCCGTCACGCGTGAACTGAAGGACCTGCAGGCGGTAGCGGCTGAAATGCTGGGGACGGTACGGCGGTTCCAGGTATAAGCTGGAGGGAGTCCGTATTGCGTCGACCCTTCCGCCCGGCTATGGCATAGTTTCTCGCATCCCGCGAGGAAAAGTGGAGTCCACATTACGGATCCATCACGTCCTCGAACCTCAGCCAGCGCTGATGAAAAAATAGATCGATGTAGCTGATCGGTCCGTTGCGATTCTTGAGCAGGATGAGCTCTGCACCTCCCTGAGCCCCCCAGCCCGGATCGTACATCTCGGCGCGGTACAGGCCGAGTACCACATCCGCGTGCTGCTTCACGGAGCCGAGAGCGCCAAAGTCGTCGAGTGTCGGACGCGGATCGGAACGGCCGCGCAATTGCTGGTGCACATGTGTGGTGACGAGAATGGCCAGGCTCGCGTCGATAGCCAGCATTTTCAGCTCCTTCACGGCGACCGCCAGCTCCTCTTCCTGTGAAGACCCTTTTTTCGTCACGGATTGCAGCGAGTCAACCACAGCCAGCTGGAGGTCGGGCGTGCTCCGGAGCATGATGCCCACTTCACTCACTCCGCCAAATGGAATGCGGTCCAGCGCCGGCATCTGATCGCGCAATCGATGTGCGGCCGCGCCCAGCGACGCGCGTGCTGTATCGTCGATGGAACCATTTCGGATGTCGTCGATAGCCGCACGACCTTCGATGGCGAGTACGCGTTCCAGTAATCGGTCTGGTGCCATCTCTCCCGACAGAAAGATCGCCGAGCTGCCGATTGCCGTGGCGCGGAGCGCGACTGCGAGAGCGAGAGCGGACTTGCCCGACCCGACATCGCCACCCAGAAAGGCGAGATCGCCCGGGCGCAGACCTCCACCCAGTGTCTTGTCGAGGCTGGGGAAGCCGGTCGCGATGCTGGCGGACGGCGCACTACCGTCGCCGGCCGCGTCTACGCGTCTCAGGATTTCCGAAATGTCTGGATTGGGCATTCTCAAACTCGTTGTATCGGCCGAGCGGGATTTGTCATGCGCAATATCTACGCGATTAATGGCGAGCGAGCCATATATGCGATTACGGATTGCGGTTTACGGATTACTTTTCGCCCATGGCACCATCTCCGAAAGGCATTCTCTGGGTCGATGACGAAGCGGAACTTCTGGAGCCGCACCGCATTTTCCTACGCGAGCGGGGCTTCGAAGTGGATTCCGCCACCAATGCGGACGACGCGGTCGAGATGCTTAGGCGGCGTACTTATCACCTGGTACTGCTGGACGAGCAGATGCCCGGCAAGCGCGGACTCGAAGCTCTCCGCGAGATGCGCGAGATCGATCCGAACCTTCCTATCGTGATGGTCACCAAGAGTGAGGATGACTCCACTCTTCGTGAAGCGATCGGAGTGAATGCACGCGACTATCTGGTAAAGCCGGTGAGCCCGCGTCAGGTTCTCACAGCCGTCACACGTCTTCTGGAAGGAACCCGGATCCGGCAGCAGGCGATTGCTCGCTCGTTTGTCGAGCGTTTTCGCGCCATGGAACTCGAGCGGGAACCGATCACCGACTGGCGAGGTTGGGTATCGCGCTATTCGGAGATGGTGGACTGGGACATTCAGCTGACCGAAGCCGGCGAGCGCGGTCTGCACGAGTCCCTGCAGGGGCTCTACCCGCAGATGTGGCGTGAGTTCGCTGACTTCATGAAAGTTGCCTACCCGCAATGGCTGCGCGATCTCGATGGTGAACGTCCCCCCCTCTCGGTCGATGTCATCGATGAGTTCCTGCTTCCCGTCCTCGAGAGCAACAAGTCCGCGCTGTTCGTCGTCATAGACTGCCTGAGGCTCGATCAGTGGCGCGTCATGCAACCGTTGATCGCACCATATTTCGATATCGAGAGCACCTATCACTTCTCGATCCTGCCGACCGCGACGCCGTACTCGCGAAACGCTCTCTTCAGCGGCCTCTTTCCCTGCGAGATCGCTGCGCGCTTCCCGGATTGGTGGCGGGAGAAGGAGGACGAGACCCTAAACGCCCATGAGAGGGACTTGCTCGTATCGCACCTCACCGAGCAGCGCGGCGAAATGCACGTGCGCTACGAAAAGATTTCCACCTCGCACGAATCCGACGATCTGGCGAAGCGAATCGGTTCAGCTATCGCTCCCGAGGGCGTCAGCGCCTTCGTTTTCAATTTCGTCGACCTGCTCACGCACGGCCGCAGCGAATCATCCATTCTGTATGAGGTCGCGCGCGATGAGGTTTCCCTTCGGCAGATCACGAAGCAGTGGCTCGAGCGATCGGCACTTCTGGCACTCCTCATAGAAGCGTCACGGCGGAAAGTCACTGTCCTCGTCACGAGCGACCACGGGTCAATTCACTGCCAGACGCCCGCAACTGTATTCGCGAAGCGCGACGCAACGGCGAATCTGCGTTACAAGTTTGGCGAGGACCTTCGGGCCGAGCGGCCTGAGTATGCGTTGCAGTTTCGCAACCAGGACGATCTTCGATTGCCGCACCGGGGTTTGGGATCCAACACCCTTCTCGCGGCGGGCGACGCATTCTTCGTGTATCCCACCAAGCTGCGCGAGTACCAGGGACGCTATCGTGGCTCGTTCCTGCATGGTGGCGTGACGCCGGAAGAAGTAATTCTTCCCGTAGCGCTTCTTACACCACGGCGGTAGGGTGAAGGTCTACCGGCGGCTATTTCGATTCCTCCGGCCGCACCGGTGGCGAATGGCAGGCGCCATGTCCGCGAGCATTGTCGCGGCCGCGCTCGACGGCTACGCACTGGCGCTGCTGATCCCCTTCCTGAATTCGCTCTTCGGACGGGCATCGGTTATCCCGGTGCAGGCCGGCTGGGTAAGCGGGTTCCTCGAGCAAACCGTGGGTGCCCTAATGGAACCGGGGAATCCCATGGGATCGCTTCGCAACGTCATACTGGTGATTCTTGCCGTTACCGTTGTCAAGAATGTCTTCATCTGGGCTGGCGGCATGCTCGGCGTGCAGCTGCAGGAGTATGTCGTCCGCGACCTGCGCGATGCCATTTATACACACTTGCAACGCTTGCCGCTCGGCTATTTCACGACGACGCGGACCGGCCAGATTCTGTCGCGCGTTCTGTCCGACACCGATCAGACGAAGCAGCTGATCACCCAGCTGGTGACGCAAGCGCTCCAGAACGTCGCACTCACCATCACATACGTCGTATTCCTCGCCGGAATATCAAAACAGCTCACGCTCATCGCTCTCGTGGTGGCACCCCTGTTGATGCTCGCGCTCAACCCGCTGATAGGCCGATTGCGGCGGGGGTACCGCACGCTGCGTAACGATCACGGTGAGATGATGAGCGTATTGCAGGAAAGCGTGAGCGGTATTCGTCTGGTAAAATCGTCGGGAGCCGAAGGGTACGAACAGGGACGCTTCAAGACGGCCAGCAATCGGTATTCCGGAGGCCTGGTGAAGATGGCAAGGCTCTCTCTTCTGAGTCAGCCTATTACGGAAACGCTCGGTACGGCGATGACCGTTTTTCTGCTATGGATTGGCGCGCGCCTGGTACTCGTGGAACGAACTCTCGACGCGGCGGAATTTCTCGTCTTCCTCACATTTGTTCTGAGGTTGCTGCAGCCGATCAAGCAGCTCTCCCAGATTCGGGCCACAGCACAGAACGCACTGGCCGCCTCTGACCGGCTCTTCGAGGTTCTGGACACGCAGACGGAGACAGCCACCGATCGCGGAACGATCGCTGTGGAGAGCTTCAAATCAACAGTCGGCTTCGAGCGCGTAGGTTTTGCGTACGGAGAGGAGCCCGTGCTGTCGGACATCAGCTTCACGGCGAGAAAGGGAGAGGTTATCGCGCTCGTCGGGCCGAGTGGTGCGGGAAAAAGCACGCTGGTGGATCTGATACCGAGGTTCTACGAGCCAGTGTCCGGTCGCATTCTCCTCGACGGAGTAGACACTCGCGAGATAACGCTCGGATCGTTGCGCGCGCTCACAGGCATCGTGAGCCAGGAAACCGTAATCTTCAACGACACAGTGCGTGCGAACATTGCGTACGGTCGGACTGACGAGTATTCGGAGGCTCAGATCACCGCCGCGACCCGTGCCGCAAACGCGCACGACTTCATTATGCAACTGCCGAACGGATATGACACTTCACTCGGCGAGCGCGGCACGCGGTTGAGTGGCGGGCAGCGCCAGCGCATAGCCATCGCCCGTGCTCTCCTCGCCGATCCGCCTATTCTCATTCTTGATGAAGCCACATCCGCACTCGACACGGAGAGCGAGCGGCTGGTCCAGGAGGCGATCGATCATCTGCTCGAAGGGCGTACTGTTTTCGTTATCGCACACCGGCTGTCGACGATCGTGCACGCAAACGAGATTCTGGTGCTCGATCGCGGCAGGATAGTGGAGCGTGGATCACATGCGGAGTTGCTCGATAGACGCGGGGCATACTTCCGGCTGTACTCGCTGCAGTTCCGGCATCAGGAACAGCCAGGAGACGTTTCCGGCGTACCAGTCTGATACGTGCGCATCCTGTTCTACCACGCGGCGCGCGGCTGGAGTGGGAGTGCGCGCGTCTTTGCAGACGCGGCGCGCGGGCTGGCGGCGCGCGGCCATCAGGTCTCATTCGTCTGTGCTCCCGATAGCCAGGTAGAGCAGCGTCTCGACTACGCCGCATATGAGGTTCTGCCAACCGCGAGCCGGGCATCGTGGCCGAGCTCGGCATGGCGGCTTAGACAAGTGCTTTCGATGCGTTTTGTCGAGGTAATTTTCGTGCACACCGAACGCGAACAGCTCATCGCGGCGGCGGCATCACGAATGGCGGCTCGAGCGGCGGTTGTCAGACGCGTGGGGGCGGGAGACACCCCGACTACCGGGCGCTCAGCACGTCTGGCCATGCGGCTGGCTCCCGCGGCATGGCTGTTCGCTCTCGAAGACGATCTCAGGAAAGCTCCGAGCCTTTCGAACGTATTGCCGGAACCCATAGTGGCTCTCCTGGGAATCGATGCCGCACAGTATCAGGATGTACGG
>JACDCM010000319.1 GCA_013817545.1 Gemmatimonadaceae bacterium
GCCCTGAGCCGCGCGATGGTTGCCGCGTCCGCGCGCTCACCGACCATTTCCGTAACGGGATCGCCAGGCGCAACGTACAAGAGCAGGAAGACGACAACGAGCACGCCGGCCAGCGTGGGAACGGCCAGGAGCAAGCGTCTCAGGAGGAAAGCAGGCATTGTTTAAATCGATTACGGATTGCGGATTGCGGACAACTGCTCGTTGCGAAAGGCCACACTAGCCACCCGCCAGCGATCTTGCCACTCCACCAGGTCGTGTGGCTGCTGGTCACGGCGATATGTGAACGTCTTTCCACTGCTGCCCGTTGAAGATCGTAGGTACCTCGAACCCCTTGATCCAGGGCTGAACTGCGTACAGCTCATTATAAAAGAAGAGATACAGCACTGGCGCATCCCGGAAGGATATCTCGTCGGCTTGCCGATAGAGTTCCGACCGGCGCGCGTCGTCGGACTCCTTTCGAGCACCTTCGACGACGGTATCGAAGGACGAATTCGAGTAGAACGACACGTTAGCGCCGCCCGGATGGTTATCGCTATGCAATAGCGGATACAGGAAGTTTTCCGCATCGGGGTAGTCAGCGTACCAATCCTTCAATACGAGGTCAGCCTCGCCCTTGCGAGCAGCGGCACGCATCGCGGCTGCCTCGCGCTGTACAAGCTCAGCCCTGATGCCGGCCGCGTTCAGGTAAAACTGAATGCTCTGCGCGACGCGCATGAAAGACGGATCCTGTGAATGCCAGAGCTTTACGTCAATACCTTTGGCGTGTCCCGCGGCGGCGAGCAGGGCTTTGGCTTTCGCGAGATCGTATGCGTACGGCGCACGCGCGGTATCCGACCCCGGAAGCGAGGGCGGGATCACGCCGGCGGCGAGGCGGCCACGTCCTCCGACGAGCCGGTCCAGAATCGTCCGTATGTCAACCGCGTGGTTGATCGCCTGGCGCACACGCGCATCTGCCAGGGGACCGCGCGTCGTGTTTATTCCAACATACCAGAGCCGCAGCGCAGGGGCCGATACCAGTCGGGCACTTCTTTCGTCAGTCTCTTCCCAACGTCGCGTTTCGGGTTCCGGAATGTACAGAAGATCAACGTTTCCTGCCTCGAACTCGGCGACAGCGGTACTCGGTTCCGGAATTATGCGAGCCATCAGCGAATCGGTCCTGGGCGCGCCGCCAAAATAGTTTTCGTTCCTCGCGAATAGCAGGTAATCGTCGTGCTTCCATTCCACCAGTCGCCACGGCCCGGTACCGACGGGTTTCGTCGCAAAATCGCTGGGTGGTGATTCTGGAACGATGGAAGCGACCGGCATCGCGAGCAGGGTGGGGAAGACCGCCAAAGGCCTCTCCAGAGTTACGCGGACAGTGCTGTCATCAGGCGCGCTCAGCCCACTGACGGATGCGGCTTTGCCGTCAGCGAACGCAGTTGCGCCGGCGATCGGAGTGAGCGTCGAGGCACCGCCGCTCCGAGTCTTGGGATCCAGTACGCGCTGCCAGGATGTGATCACCTGCCGCGCGACGAACGGAGTTCCGTCGTGGAATTTTACCCCGCGGCGAAGGTGAAAGGTGTACGTCATTCCATCGGGCGAAACATCCCACCGGAGCGCCAGAGATGGCTGGAGTCGTGCGTCCGGGGTGAACCGAGTGAGTCCATCAAAGACATATGCGACCGCACGACCGGTAGGTACATCGGTGGCCAGGGCTGGATCCAGACCTTTGGGGTCATAGGTGTCGCGGGAATCGATCAGCGTCCGCCGCTCGGGTAAGGAATCCCCGCCGCGGCAGGCGACGAGAGCGAGGAGACATGAGGTCGATAAGAGTCGCAGCATCAAGAGGCGGGAATCGGGAATCGGGAATCGTGAATGAGAATCTGGAATAGAGGAGGCAGGTGGCAGAACACGTTACCGTCAGAAGAATAGAGAACAGAAGCAGGGACTTCGAATTCAAGTGAGCGAAGAACACGAACTCGCAAACAGAGGACCACCAGGGAGGTTGGAAAGCAGACGGACGTAATGCAGGAGCTCAGAGAGCTGGCCTATTGCCCGACACTCTCACGAGGTTGAGCCCTGCAGCCTCCGGCTTCCCTCCGCCGATTCCCGATTCCCTCCTTCTGCTTATCTTACGCCGAATCGGCACTCAACCCAATCTACACCTGACGCAATCGTGAGTTATCTCCTGGTCGTCGACGACAACGAGGACATGCGGCTCATGGTGCGCGAGGTTCTTATTTCGGCCGGCCACGAGGTGGACACCGCGCCCAACGGGGCCAGAGCGCTTGAGGCTATCGAGCAGCGGGAGCCCGACCTCCTTATTCTCGATCTCATAATGCCGGGAATGTCGGGTATCGAAGTTTGCCGCCTGGTAAAACGAAACCCATTTCAGGCGCGTATCCCCGTGCTAATGCTCACAGCGCGGGGCGATGTCGACCATAAGGTCGCGGGATTCGATGCCGGCGCAGACGATTACCTCGTCAAGCCGTTCGATCCGCGAGAGCTGAGGGCACGGGTCGTTGCTCTCTTGCGCCTGGTGCGTCGCGAAGGCGATCGCAATCCCACAAGCGGGTTGCCCGGGGGGCAGGCGATAGAGGATGAGATCCAGCGGCGCGTGAAGCTGGGACAGACTTTCGCTCTGTGCTATTTCGATTTGGACAACTTCAAGGCGTTTGCGGATTTCTTCGGCTTCACCGTGGCGGACACCGTGATTCGCGATACGGGTGCGGCGGTTCGAGAAGCGATCGAGTTTGCGGGCGCGCAGTCAGATTTTGTCGGTCACATTGGAGGCGACGATTTCATAGCTGTCACGTCGCCGGACAATGCGAGAGCCGTTGCACTCGAGTGCGCCAAACGCTTCCGTGCCGTTGCGGTTCGCGCCGTAGGTGCTCAGGCGGTTACGAAAGGAAGCTTTACAGGAATCGACCGTGAAGGCCGTTCCAGGGAGTTTCCAATCGCACGCGTATCGACAGCTGTGCTTCTGGTGAATCCGGCCAGCTGGGTCTCGATGGGTCACGTCGGCGCGCTCGCGGCGGAGGTGAAGCGGCGAGCCAAGCAGAAGGGTGCAGGCACCATACTGGTGCAAGCGGTGTAAATTCGGCTTGACCTGGAAGTCTCGAGCTTGGTTTGCATTTGCTCTGCACAACGCCGCGCTGAACGCCCCGAAATCCCAGTTACAGGAATGCGTATGTCTGAACTTCCAACCCGTCACGCTAGCCTGCCCGCTTCGACACACTATTATCGACGCGATGTGAGCGCCAGGGAACTAGTACCGGCGATCGGAGCGGGGATAGCTGCCGGCCTCGCGGCATTCTACGTAACGCGACTCTTTTTGCAGAAGACACCGCTCATTCGCGAGAGCGGGATCGCTCAGCTCGACGGGCGCGGTGTGCTGATTCGGCGACCTTATCGGAGCCTACCGGGCGAGTGATGGCGGTCCAGCGCCGCGCGGGCGCCGCTGTATTCTTCATGATAGCGCTGGCCGCCTCGGCGACGCGGGTTGGCGGACAGGATCTGTCGTGCGAACCGGATGATTTCGAGGTACAACGGGTTTCGTTCGAAGGCAACCGCGCTTTCCGTGACGCTGAGCTTGCCAACGCGGTCGCAACTACACCGTCGAGCTGGGCGAGAAGACACCGGATCCCCCTGCTGAGGGGCACCAAGCGGTGCCTCAATCCGTTGGAGCTGCAGAGGGACGTCTTTCGTCTTCGCTATTTCTACCGGCAACGCGGTTACTACTCGACGCGGGTTGACACAGTCGTTAGCAAGGTGCGACCTGGCAACGTGACCGTGAACTTTCGTGTGATTGAAGGCACGCCCGTGCTCATCGATTCCCTGGTGATTACCGGTCTGGATACTCTTCGGAACGGTGACCGCCTTGCTGGCTTACTTCGTCCATTGCAGGGCAAGGTCTTCGACAAGATCCGCGTGCAAACGGCGATCGACTCGATCGTGGAGCGCCTGCACGACAATGGATATTCGAAGGCTCAGGCACTCTTTGGCTTCGATGTACCGGATACAGCCCAGAACCTTGCGAGCGTTCAGGTCGACTTCGTGCCGGGTCGCGTGGCGCGTATCGGTGAAATTCGTATTGTCTCCGAACCCGCGCAGCAAGGGGAAGCGGTGAGCATTCCCGACAAGACGGTCCTCGATCTGCTGTCGTTTGAGAAAGGAGACATTTTTCGGGAGCGCGAGTTCTTCCGCAGCCAGCGGGATCTGTATCAGCTCGACGCGTACCGCCATGTGGAGATTCAGCTTGCTCCCGACAGCCTGCAGCCCGCGGACGACTCACTTCTCATCGTGTATGCGTCGCTCGCCGAGCGAGAGATGCGCTCTGTGAGGCTGGGCGCGGGCTGGGCAACCCTGGATTGCTTTCGCTCGCAGGTCCGCTACACCGATCGGGATTTCCTTGGTGGCGCCCGGCGTCTGGAAGTGAATGGACGACTCACCAAGATTGGCGTCGGTGCGCCGCTCGACGGTGCTGGTGCGTTCTGCCGACCGAGTGTACGCTCCGATCCGTTTAGCGAAAAGCTCAACTATTACGGCGGGGTTACGCTCCGCGACCCGACACTGTTCGGCCTTAGAAACGTGCCCACGTTCACTCTATTCAGCGAACGAAGGTCGGAATTCAAAGCGTACCAGCGGACAATTCCTTTCGGCGGCATCGCGTCAGTGCGGCGCGAACTCCGCCCTCGAATGCCTCTCAACCTCGCCTATCAGATTGAGTATGGGCGCACCGATGCCGAACCGGCGGTGTTCTGTTCGGTGTTCAATGTGTGCAGCCTCAACGATGTGGCGACCCTGACTCGCAGCAACCGACTCGCGGTTCTGAGCGCGGCCATATCCCGGGATCGAACGGACAACCCTTTCGATCCTGGTCGCGGTGACCAGATCCGTCTCGAGCTTCGGCACGCATCCGTGGCTGTCGGAAGCGACCCGTCGCTGCAGTTCAACAAATGGTTGGGCGACGCAGCCTACTATCGGCGGTTCCTCGGGACCTCGGTGCTGGCGGCGCGGCTTCAGGTTGGCGGGGTGCTGGCC
>JACDCM010000320.1 GCA_013817545.1 Gemmatimonadaceae bacterium
ATGGGGACATCTTCCTGGCTCACGCGGGCAATCGGCGCATCCAGCTCATCGAAGATGTCGTTTTGAATGCGAAAGCATATTTCCGCCCCGATACCGCAGTAAGGCCGATCCTGTTCGACCACGACGGCGCGGTGCGTTTTCGCGACCGAGGTCAGGATCGCCGGCAGATCGAGCGGTTTGATGGACCGTAGATCCAGCACCTCGGCGCTGATTTCTTCCTCTTCCAGCGCCTCGGCCGCAGCGAGCGCGAGCGGCACCGTCTGCGCATAACAGATGATCGTGACGTCACGGCCTTCCCGCTTCAACTCAGCCTGGCCGAGCGGAATCAGGAGCTCCTGCTCGATCGGTTCGACTGGGCCTTTCGAGCTGTAGAGCAATTCCGACTCGAGCACGAGGACTGGGTTGTCGTCGCGCACAGCGGTCTTCAGCAAACCCTTCGCGTCCCGCGGTGTGGCGGGCGTGCAGATCTTCAGGCCGGGAAAGTTTGCGTATAAACATTCCGTCGCATGCGAATGTGTCGCTCCCAGCTGATGCGCGGGCCCGTTCGGTCCTCGAAACGTGATCGGAATATTGAACTGCCCACCAGACATGGTGAGCATGTTGGGAGCGTTGTTTACCACCTGGTCGAACGCGACCAGCGAAAAACTGAAGGTCATGAACTCGATAATCGGCCGCAGCCCGACCATCGCGGCGCCCACGCCCATTCCGGCGAAGCCGTTCTCGCTGATAGGCGTATCGATGATCCGCTGCGGGCCGAAGCGGTCGAGCAGGCCCTGACTCACTTTGTAGGCGCCGTTGTATTGCGCGACCTCCTCACCCATGAGGAACACGTTCGGGTCGCGCTCCAGCTCTTCGGCAAGAGCTTCGTTCAGCGCCTGACGATAGGTGATCTCTCTCAAGCCTGGGCTCCGGCAGCGGTTGGAACCGTAGCTTCGGATACGTAGGTGTAAGCGTAGAGATCCTCCAGCGGCGGCTCTTCGCTTTCCTCCGCGAATTTCACGCTCGCCAGCGCTGTCTCTTTCGCGCCCTTGTCCATCGCGTCGAATTGCTCGTTCGTCAGCTTTCCTTCGCGCGTTAACTGCGCCCGCAGGCGGGTGATCGGATCATCCATTCGATACTTTTCGAGCTGATCTTTCGTCCGGTAACTCGCCGGATCCGACATGGAATGTCCCCGATACCGATACGTCCGGATCTCGACGAAGGCTGGATGAGCATCCGCTCGGATGGAATTGACGATCTCCGTCAGCTGATCGCGCACGTCGCGGAAGTTCATGCCGTCGACCACGTGACCAGGGATGTCGTAACCCTCCGCGCGATGGACAATTTGTTGAAGCGAGGTGGAACGCTCGACCGAGGTTCCCATCGCGAAGAGGTTGTTTTCGCAAATAAAGATGATGGGGAGCTTGTAGAGCGCGGCAAGATTCAAAGCCTCGTGGAACGAACCTTGGTTGATGGCGCCGTCGCCGAAGAAACAGAGCGTCACGCGATCTTCGCCGCGGTATTTCGACGCGAAAGCCATGCCCACCGCCAGCGGCACGTGCGCCCCTACGATCGCGTGGCCGCCATACATGTGACGGGCCTTGTCGAAGTAATGCATCGATCCGCCAAGTCCCCGCGAGCACCCCGTCACCTTCCCGAAAAGCTCGGCCATGCACGCGTCCGCGCTCGTGCCCCGAGCGAGAGCGTGGGCGTGATCACGATAAGCCGTAATCAGGTAATCATCCGGCCGGATCGCGGCGATGGCTCCGACCACGACCGCCTCCTGGCCGATGTAGAGGTGGCAAAAGCCGCCGATCTTCTGCGCCTGATACTGCTGGCTCGCGCGTTCCTCGAAACGGCGGATCAACAGCATGAGCGAGAGCATTTCGACTTCGTCGCGTTGCTCCGGCGATGACATGCCGGGGATCAGGCAGGGCGTGGCAGCGCCTCCGCGGCGCGGGAGCGTTCGACACCTCTTGCAAAGTTCATGCAGAGCACGAACAGCGTCGTAAACAAAAGATCACTCACGAGCGAATTCCGGAAAAACATCCACGTGGGCGTCGCGCCATAGGCGGGAAGCCCCACGGTCAGCGCCTGAATCAACCCGGCAAAATTCTTCACGTATCCGGGATCACTCAACCAGGAGAAGCCATTCGTGATGACATAGAAAATCACCGAGCCCGCGATCGCACGAGGAAGCAGCGTTTTCAGCGAAGGCCGGTTGCGCAAGCTCAGGCCGAGGCAGCCGACCACAGCGAGCGCGAGATAACGTCCAAGAATCAGCGGATCGAGAAGTGAGGCGCCATAGTGGATATTCAGCACGATGTCGGAGACGAAAAGAGCAATGAGCGGCACTGCGAATTTGTATCCGCGCGGGAAATAAGCGGCAGCGCAAAGCGCGATCGCGGCCAAGGGCGCAAAGTTCGAGAGCCAGGTGGAGTCGGACTGGACAAACAGTCCCATCACGATTCGATACGCCACGGCTGAAAGGATGAGGAGAAGGGCGGGAATCATCGGGATGAACTTTATCCTTCCTGCAAGATATGCAATGCGGTTTGTCGGTGCGACTTGCCTATAGCGCGACCGGGTCAGATCAGGAGGCAGTGAGCACGGGCGATCGGCGGTCCGCGTCCCGACTTCGACACGGCCGCATCCCATTCGCGGCCTTCGCGGTTGCCTGTCGGGTTCGAGTGCCTCTGTGTAAACTCCTATGGGGCAGCTGGTTGCTTTCACCAACATCGGTGTGGCACACCCCCGTGCGAGAGGGGCAGCGGGCCGGATGTCAATAAGACCAGCTACTCCTCTTCCCGGGCAATGCCCTTCCACCGCATCGAGACTTCACCAGACCGGTTCGAACCAGAGGGCAATCGCAAGGACATCTGCTACGCCCCGTGCGAGCGGGTCCTCTACGCTTCCATTCATAACTCGGGCGACCAACCCGAACGACCGTTGGCGGGTGCTCGGGATCTGCGTTTTTCTAGGCGCAATCACATGGTTAGTATTCGGTCAGACGCTTCGCTACGAGTTTGTTAACTTTGATGACGTTCCGTACGTCCTAGACAATTCCGAGGTTGCGCGCGGGCTAACGACCGAAGGAGTCGTGTGGGCATTTACCCACGCCCATGCAGCCAACTGGCATCCGGTGACCTGGCTCTCCCATATGCTGGACTGTCAGCTGTATGGTTTGAAGCCAAGCGGACATCATCTCACCAATGTCCTGCTCCACATCGCGACAGCAATCCTGCTGTTTATGGTTCTGCGACAGACGACCGCAGCCTTTTGGCGAAGCGCGACCGTAGCAGCGATCTTTGCGATCCACCCGTTGCGAGTGGAATCCGTCGCGTGGGTGGCGGAGCGCAAGGACGTGCTCAGTGGGCTGTTCTTCATGCTGACACTCGGGGCCTACGCGCGCTATGCGCGCCAGCCGTGGTCGCCGGGCCGCTATGGACTCGTGGTCCTGATGTTTGCAATCGGCCTGATGTGCAAACCGATGCTGGTGACTGTGCCTCTCGTACTGCTGCTGATCGATTATTGGCCGCTGAACCGGTTCGCCGCTTTAAAGGACCGGCGCCACACCATGTTCGCGATTCCACGACGGCTGGCCCTGGAAAAACTCCCGTTCTTCGGATTAGCCGCTGCATCGTGCGTAGCCACTCTTATCGCTCAGAAAGGCTCTATCCAAACGTTTGTAGGACTTCCCCTTTCATCACGGGTCGGTAATGCGTTCACCTCCTACGTGACGTATTTATGGCAGATATTTTGGCCAGTGGATTTAGCCGTTCTATATCCATTTCCAGGTCACCATATTGTAGTATTCGGAATAGCGTCATTCGTTTTACTGGCCGCCATTTCCGCGAGCGTTTTTGCTCGGCGTCGCCGCCGCTATCTCGTGACTGGCTGGCTTTGGTACCTCGTCATGCTCGGGCCAGTGATTGGGATTCTTCAGGTGGGAAATCAGGCACGAGCCGATCGCTACACCTATCTGCCGCAGATCGGTTTGTATCTCCTGCTGACTTGGTTGGTAGCTGACCTATGCGCGAGCTGGCGCCACCGGCGTTTATTTCTCAGCACTCTCGCCGTCACCATCATCGGGCTGTTGACCTTCACCGCGCGTGCTCAAACGTCCCATTGGCGAAACAGCGAGTCACTCTGGACCCGTGCAATAGTTTGCACTTCCGACAACGCCATCGCGTACACGAATCTTGCCGAGGCCTGTTTCCAGAAGGGAAAAATGGACCCGGCGATCGCTTATAGTCAGAAAGCGCTGGAAATTGATCCCTCCCAAGCGGTCGCGCACTCCGCTTTAGGACTTGCCTATTTACGGCGGGGGCGGGTTGACGATGCGGTTCTGCATTTACAAAAAGCGGCGGCGATTACGCCAAATTCCGCAGCTCACTCCAATCTCGGCGTCGCCTTGTTGCAAATGGGCCGTGTGGACGACGCTTTAATTCAGTATGCTAAAGCTGTGGAGAGCGATCCCTCCAACGTTGATCCCCAGAATAACATGGCCTGGGTGCTGGCGACTTGGCCAGAGGCAAGGATCCGCAACGCCCAAAAGGCAGTCGAAATGGCAGAACGCGCGAATTCTCTCAAGCATCAGAATAAGCGTGACCTTGGCTGCCGCCTATGCTGAAGCGGGTCGATTTGCCGACGCTGTGGAAACTGCTCAGCGAGCTTTGCAGCTGGCACAGCCAAGGCAACATGGCACGCGTTAACTCCATTCGCAGGCAAATCGAGCTTTACGAGGCCGGTTTGCCTTCTCGCGATAGATCTCCGCCCGTACCGTTGGCGAGGTAATGACCGTCCGCGCGTCCGACGCATCCACGCCGTGTCGCGACTTCCACACTGCTTAATTGAAGCCCTGTCGCTCCCGCAGGCGCGCAAGGCGGGCGAACGGCTCTACGCAGTTGGAGCGGAAATGGTCGTGCGCGCTTTGTTCAGCCGCGCTTTCCGCCGCTTTGCTGCATTGCGATGAATGATTCCGCGCTTGGCGGCTTTGTCGAGCGCAGAAATAAGAGCGCGCCCGTTGTTTGGGTCTTTGT
>JACDCM010000321.1 GCA_013817545.1 Gemmatimonadaceae bacterium
GCGTTGGGATACTTCCGCCGTAAAGCGATCGGCAAGGTGCAGCCGGCAACGTTTGCTTTTCGATCGGCTTTAAACAGCTCGAACGACACCCGTAACTGACCTTCAACGGCAGCGACAACTGATCTTGCAAGGGTCGTCCGGCGGTCCTTGCAACCCTTACCGCCTCGCACGGTGATCTCGCCACGCTCAAGATCGACATCCTTCACTCGCAGCGAAACACACTCCGTCACGCGGAGACCGCTGCCGTACATCAGCGCCGCGCAAAGCTGCGCGGGTTCTCGCATCTGGCGGAGCAGCGATCGTACTTCCCGCTTCGACAGAACGACGGGCACATGGACGCTCAACTTTGCACGAGCAATGTTCGCTATCGGTTCTAGTGGACGATTGAGCACATGGCTGTACAGAAAGATCAGCGCCGCGAGCGCCTGATTCTGTGTCGATCCCGACACTTCTTGGCGAACAGCAAGATCGCTGAGAAATGCGGCGACGGCGTCCTCGTCGAGAAATAGCGGATGCTTTCGCCCATGAAAAATGATGTAGCGCCGAATCCAATGCAGATACGCGCTTTCTGTTCTGCTGCTGTACCGCCTCTCGCGCAAACGCCGCCGAGCTTGCTCCATGAGGCGCAATCTTCTCTCCGGATTCGCGGTCGCGATCAGATGTGTTAGAGGAATGGTCGTCACGTCCGGCTGGTACATGCCAGCGAATTTTCCACCAGACCGGTACACCAGCGCCATCGTTCCTCTGCACTCAGCATCATCTTGCCCTTACTTCGGTTTCCCTAAGACCGAGTCAGGCGATAGCTTTGGAACGCGTGGTTTCGCGTATTCGACACCAGCGCTCCTGAACCAACTCCGGCCTCAATTCGCAATCCATGCGACCCATTAGAGTTCTCGTCGCCAAACCCGGTCTCGACGGCCACGATCGGGGGGCCAAGGTCGTCGCTGCTGCTCTGCGTGACGCCGGAATGGAAGTCATCTATACGGGCCTCCACCAAACCCCGGAGATGATCGCAAACGCTGCCATTCAGGAAGACGTCGATGTCGTAGGTCTGTCGATCCTCAGCGGCGCCCACATGACCCTCTTTCCGCGCGTGCAGGATCTCCTGCTCGAGGGTGGACGCGATGATATCCTGATCACCGGCGGCGGCATTATCCCGAAAGAAGACATGGAAGAGTTACAGCGAAGGGGAATCGCCCGGCTTTTCGGCCCCGGGACGCCTACATCGGATCTCGCCAACTATATCAAGGAATGGTTCGCCGCCCGAGAGCAGAATCCGGCGTGACCTCAAGGTTACGAGATCTCAGTAGCGCGTTGCGCGAGCTGGAGGAGCGGCTTCGGCAGGGCGGTGGACCGGACAAGATCGACCGGCAGCATAAGCAGGGAAAGCGCACCGCTCGCGAGCGAATCGCGTTGCTCTGCGATCCGGACACGCGGTTCCTCGAAGTCGGCCTCCTCGTCGCATACGATCAATACGATGGGCAGGCGCCCGGCGTGGGAGTTGTGACCGGCATCGGGATCGTCCGTGGACGTGAGGTCGTGATTGTCGCCAACGATGCGACGGTAAAGGCAGGCTCCTGGTGGCCAGAGACTATCCGCAAGATGCTCCGCGCCCAGGAGATCGCGATGCGCTGTCGGATTCCCATCATCTACATGGTCGATTCTGCCGGTGTGAACCTTCCGTACCAGGGCGGAGTTTTCCCTGGCCAGTACGGGGCAAGCCGCATCTTCTATTACAACTCGCTCATGCGGCGCTACCTGCGCATTCCGCAATTTTCGGCGGTCATGGGACCGTGCATCGCGGGAGGCGCTTATCTTCCCGCGCTTTCCGACGTCATCATCATGGTGGAAGGCACCTCCTTCATGGGACTGGGGGGCCCGAATCTCGTGAAAGGCGCGACTGGGCAGATCATCGATTCGGAAACATTGGGAGGCGCGCGCACGCACACCGAGATAAGCGGCGTCGCGCATTACAACGTCAAGGATGACGCGGCCTGCATCGAGAAGCTTCGGGATCTCGTGAACCGGCTTCCGAGCTCCGATGCGGGGCGGGGGGGCCCCCCCGAAAAACAGGATACCGCCGTTGAACCAACCCCTCAGCATCCCACCAGCACCACCACAACCAATACCCCGCGGCCCGACGCCCTCTACGACCTCCTGCCCACCGACCATCGCATGTCCTACGACATGCACTCCGTCCTCGGAGCCATTACTGACAACGGCGCCATCGACGAATTCCAGGCAAACCTCGCCAAGGAGATGATCTGCGGCGATGCCACCATCGAGGGCATAACAGTCGGCGTCATTGCCAATCAGCGCGGCCTGATCAAGGGCCGGCCCGGCGAAAAGCCCCGCTTCGGCGGAATCGTGTACGCCGAGAGCGCGGAGAAAGTCGCCTTCTTCATAGATCGCTGCGACCGACAGGGAATTCCGCTCCTCTTCGTACAAGATGTATCCGGCTTCATGGTCGGGCCCGAAGCGGAGCACGAAGGAATCATCCGCGCCGGCGCACGCTTCGTTGAAGCGATGGCAACCGCCCGCGTTCCCAAGATCGTGCTCACCGTCAACCACGCTTCAGGGGCAGGCTATTATGCCATGGCCGGCCAGGGCTTCGATCCGGATTTCATCTTCAGCTGGCCAACCGGACGCATGGCTGTGATGGAAGGACAGTCCGCGGTGCAGGCTGTCTTCGGACCCCAGCTCGACGAAGCCAGGAAAACCGGGGGACAGCTGCCCGATTCCGTTGCGGAGTCGGTTGAAGAAATGCGCGCCGACTACGAGCAACAGCTGGACGCGAAGTACGCAGGCGCGCGCGGCTACATTGACGCCATCATCTATCCCGAAGATACGCGCGATGTGCTCGCTATGGCGCTTCGTTCCGCGCTTCATAACAGCGGACCGCACATCGGAGCGTTTGTTCTGCCACCTCATCTGGGAGAGACTTAGTGAGCCGCATAGTTCGCGTCGCCGCCGGCCAGGGATTCTGGGGCGACTGGCTGGAAGCACCTCGCCGGCAAGTGGAAGGCGGTGCCATCGACTACCTCATGCTGGACTATCTGGCGGAGGTCACCATGTCGATCCTGCAGAAGCAGAAAGAACGTGATTCGAGCATGGGTTATGCGCGGGACTTCATCGGAGCGATGGAGAGTGTCCTGCCAGCCGTAGCCAAGCGTGGCGTACGCGTAATCGCCAACGCTGGAGGCGTGAATCCTGGTGCATGCGCACACGCCGTTCAGGCTGTCGCCAGCAAGGCGGGCAGCGCCAGTGCACTGCGCATCGGCGTTGTGACCGGAGATGATCTGCTGCCACGCATCGATGAGCTGATCGACGCCGGTCACAAGCTGGCGAACATGGAAACCGGCGAAGCGCTGTCCACCGTGCGCGACCGCGTTCTCTCGGCGAACGCATACATCGGCAGCAAGCCAATTGTGGAGGCGCTCGAGCTTGGAGCTAACGTCGTTATTACGGGACGCTCGACCGACACGGCCCTCACCATGGCGCCGCTTCGCTTCGAGTTCGGATGGTCGCCGACCGATTGGAACCGGCTCGCGGCCGGTATCATCGCCGGCCACATCATAGAGTGTGGCGCGCAGTGTTCCGGTGGCAACTGCCTGTACGATTGGCGCAACGTTCCCGATCTCGCCAATGTCGGCTACCCCATCGTCGAAGCTTCGGAGGACGGGACGTTCGTCGTCACCAAGCATCCGGGTACGGGCGGCCGAATCTCATTTCACACAGTTGCCGAACAGCTGCTTTACGAGATGGGCGATCCTCACGAATACATCACTCCGGATGTCGTCGCCGACTTTACAACCATCCATCTCGATGACCTGGGCGGCGATCGAGTTCGCGTGTCAGGCATACGCGGACGTGAGGCGACCGACAAGCTCAAAGTATCGATTGCCTACCGTGCCGGCTTCAAGGCCGTAGGTACTCTCGTGTATGCGTGGCCAGAGGCCCTGGACAAGGCGCGTCTCGCAGACCGCGTACTGCGCCAACGTCTCGACAACCTCGACCTCGAGTTCGATGAAGTGTTGACGGAATTCGTGGGCGCTTCAGCAACTCACGGCGGTCTTGCCGGAGAAGCCGGCGACGTCCCCGAAGTACAGCTTCGGTTCGGCGTCCGCGGTCAGGACCGCGCGAGCGTCGAGCGATTCACACGCGAGCTCGCGCCGCTCGTTCTCAACGGTCCGCCAAGTGTAACCGGATTCGCTGGAGGACGTCCCAAGGTCGAGGACGTCGTCGCCTATTGGCCCGCGCTGATCGACAAGACCGTAGTGACGACATCGGTTGAGGTGCTGACAGCATGAAAGTACGACTGCTGGACATCGTGCACACGCGCTCCGGCGACAAGGGCGATACGGCAAACGTCGGCGTTATCGCGTTGCGCCCCGAGTGGTATTCTGTCCTCGAGCAGTATCTCACACGTGACCGCGTGGCCGAGCATTTCGCCGGTGGCATCAAGGGTGACGTCGACCGATTCGAGTTGCCGAACCTGAACGCACTCAACTTCCTTCTGCACGGCGCACTCGGCGGCGGCGGCACACTCTCGCTCAAGACCGACGCGCAGGGAAAGGTTTTTTCCACCGCGATGCTGAGGCTGGTGCTGGATGTTCCCGACGACGTATCGCGGAAGCTGGCGCTCCCGGAGTTTCGTGCGTGATTCGAATCCGTGTGACGCGTGACGCAGGAATCGGGAGGATAGTTCTGGCGCGTCCCGAGAAAAAGAACGCTCTCGACAAAACGACGGCGACTGAGCTGCACTCGGCGTTGCTATCGCTCGATGAAGATCCCGGCGTAAACGTGGTTCTGCTCAGTGCGGACGGTGAGGACTTCTGCGCGGGAGCCGATCTCGAGGCGCTGGAATCACTCATCGATGCTAGCCGCGACGAGCTCGAGAGCGACGCAAGCGCACTCGGCCGGGTTTTTCTGGCAATACGTGCGCTGGCCAAACCCGTTATTGCCGCGGTGCAGGGACGCGCGCTCGCT
>JACDCM010000052.1 GCA_013817545.1 Gemmatimonadaceae bacterium
CAAGTGGTGGTGGGAGGAGCGGAGCGGCTGGGGCCGGGAGCTCCAGTTAACGCGACGGTAGTGGAACGGGGAAAGGGGGTGGTGGAGGAGGGAGGGAGGCGGTGAATCTCCGAGCCATATACCGTAACTGATCTAATCGGCGGTAGTCTTCACAGAATCGCGCTTGCGTCGTCGCTCTCCTTGTTCAATTGCAAAGCCGTGTACTAATCGTATGTTCCTTTTGTAGGACCTTCATCGCTTGTTGACGCGCCCTACAAGCGGGAGAATGGTCAAGGTAATTACCGCCTGATGTTACTCCGGCTGCCGTAAACGCATTGAGTTCTAGGCAGCCGCGTGTGACGAAATCCGAGATGCCAAGGCGCCCAAATACTCGGCGATGCGCGCGTCGATCCCGGCGAGCAGCCGTTCGAGACTCGCTTGGCTGAAGTTGCGCCGCTTGCTTTTTACCGCCCGAAACTTGCTGCCATCGATCGCCACCAGCTCGCCGCCGAAGAGATCATCGAAGAGAAGCGAGGAGTCAGTAGGCGCGTGGACCCAGGCCTCGACCACTGTCGAGTCGATGCGCACCTTTCGTCCGCGCTCGAGGCCCAGTCTGGCGGCGATCAAGACGATGAGCTGATTGATCTCGTGAAGTGTTTCAGGGCGGAGCTTCCGAAGATTGGCGGCCACGGCCGACTTCGACGGCGTGCCGCTCAATGTCCCTACACGGCAGAACGTGCCATAGCTCGCCGAGTCGGCGAGATGAAAAGCGAGCTCGGCGTAGGTCCAGCCGTTCATCTGCCGCACGAGTGCGATCCGGATCACCTGGTCGCCCGTCAACCCGGGTCGCCCTGTGTGGGCGTTCTTCCGGCAGGTCCGGAGAAGGTCTTGCTCTACAAGCGCCGCGATGCGAGTTTCTGAGTCAAGGATCTCGCTGATGGCCGCGAGTTCCACCGCGTGCACGTGCCCGATCCATGGCGCCGTGAGCGATAGTTGTTCGGAGTGGCGCATTCGACGGTGCCTCCGTCTGCGGATATGGTTTGAGATTCGACACCCCAACCCTACAAGCAGAGCGTGAGAACACCATCACGGGTGCGCCACTCTTTTTCTTCCGAATCACATCACGAACAGAGTTTCAGGACGGGCTCTAACTATCGGTAAGGACCTTTCGCAGCCACCGTGAACCTCGCGATTGCGAATGAGCGGTTTCGCTTGCTTTTTCTTGTCGGGGGGCGAGTGTTGGGGGATTGAGGTGAGGCCCATCCGAATCAGCGACCGGAGCTGTCCTGATGTTTGTGCTGATGAGTTCTCGACCCTCTTGAGATAGTCGATTGATGAGTGACACGCCGATCGACGCCTTGGACCGGCTCATTCCAGTCGTTTACGACCGGCTGCGAGCTCTCGCCCATCAGAGACTGGCCGCGGCACCGGGCGAGCACTCGCTGAATACGACTGGCCTGGTTCACGAGGCTTACTTGCGCTTCGTGGAGTCCTCAGGTGCTACGTTCCAGAGCCGCGATCACTTTCTTGCGATCGCCGCGCGGGTGATGCGGAACGTTCTCGTCGATCACGCGCGCGTGCGCGTTGCAGGCAAACGCGGCGGAGGCGCCGCGCTTCTGGAATTGCGCGAGGAGGCGTGGGTCACCGGCGTCGATCTCGATCGCGTGGAAGACCTGGACGAAGCGCTGAAACGGCTGGAGCAGCTCGATGAGCGCCAGGCACGAATGATCGAGCAGCGGTATTTTGGCGGACTGTCACTGGAGGAGATCGCCAGTGCGATGGATCTGTCGCTGGCGACGGTGAAGCGGGAGCTTCGGTCCGCACGAGCCTGGCTGGCGACCGAGCTTGGCGAAACCGAGTGATGCTCGATCGCGAGCTGTGGCAGCGAACGCGCGCTCTCTTCGATGAACTCATTGAGCTGGACAGCGGCGCGCGACGCCCGCGGCTGGAGGCGATAGGCGCGGAAGATCCAGCCCTGCGGGAGGCAGTGGAGCGGCTCCTGCTCGCCGACTTTGGCTCGGAAGCCGCGATGAGCGACTACCTGTTTGGTTCGCCGCAGAGCACATCACGAACGGTGACCAGCTCCCGCGACCCGCTCGGCGTCGTAGGTCGGACCGTGTCGCATTTCCGCGTGCTCGATTATCTGGCCGCCGGAGGAATGGGCGTCGTGTACACTGCCGAGGACCTGCAGCTCGGCCGCACGGTAGCGCTCAAGTTCCCGCTGCCGAATCAGCACATGGACCGCGCGGTGAAGGAGCGGTTCATAAACGAGGCGCGCTCCGCGGCCGCACTCGATCACCCGAACCTCTGTACTGTACACGAGATCGGAGAGAGCGAGCACGGGGTGTTCCTCGCCATGCCGCTGTATCCCGGCGAGACGCTCAAGGATCACCTCGCTCGCCAGGGCTCACTGCCGCCGGCTGAGGCGCTCGACATCATCACGCAAGTAACAACGGGTCTGGCGTCCGCGCACACGGCGGGGATCGTCCACCGCGACCTCAAGCCCGCCAACGTCATGCTGCTTCCCAGCGGTGCGGTTAAGGTTCTCGACTTCGGCCTCGCCAAGATACGGGACATCAGCCTGACCAAGTCACACGCGACACTGGGCACGATCGGATATGTCGCGCCTGAGCAGATCCGCAACGGCCCGGCGGATGCCCGGACCGACTTGTGGGCGATCGGGGTGATGCTATACGAGATGCTCACCGGCAGCCTCCCGTTTCGCGGCGAACACGAGATCTCGATCCTGCACGCGATCCTCCACGAGGAGCCGCCGCGCCCATCGACATTGAATGGAAGCCTCTCGTCGTCGTTCGATGATCTGATCGGTGCACTGCTGCAGAGGAATCCCGGAGATCGCTACCAGTCTGCAGAGGCACTGCTCGCGGACACAGCGGCGCTCGAGCGCGGTGCCGCGCTCGCGCATCGAACTCCGTTTTGGAGCCGCTCGGCCCGGCGCCGCCGCGCACGAAAGGCCATGCTCCCGATCGCTGCGTTGACGGCGTTAGCGATAGTCGTCGGCGTGAGCTTGAACGTGTATCGTCGCAACGTCACGGTGAAATCGCGCGGGGCGACGGCCGAGGAAAGGGTTCCGGTGCTCAGGTTCGTCGGTAATACCGCGGTCATCAGCAGCTCCGCCGAGCTCGTCGCCGCGCTCGTTCCGGCAAATGCGGGTCGCCGCATCCGCATCCGCGCAGGCACGTACGACCTCGTTCAGCCGCTCACCGTCCCTGACGGCATCACGCTCGAGGGAGAAGGTGTCATGCGCTTCGCTCCCGACGGACACCCGACCGGTTTTGCGAATGGCCCGCGCACGACTTTGAGGATGACGGCCAACGTCGGCGGTGACGTGCTGACGCTTGGCAGCGGCGTGACCGTCCGCAATGTCGAGGTCGTGGATCTGGCAGGACGTTCCGGTAATGTCGTGGCGGTGGCGTCGCGGCGCCCCGGAGACAGTGTGTCGGCGACGATCATCGAGTCGGTCATCGTCAATCCGAATCCACTGACTATCGGTGCCGGCGGCGCGCTCGGCCGCGGCCTCCACATCACGACGCGTAACCCGAATATGGGAGCGGATCCACCACCCGACGAAGCGGCGGTGGTCGCGGTACGACTGCTCCGGTCGGTGATCCGGTCACCGGCCGGCGGAGGTGGCTTCTTCGCCTTTAACTTCTCAGCCAACAGCAGAATCTCGGTCGAGATCACTCGCAGTGTCATCGGCGGAAGCAACGAAGCGAACGGAGGCGTGAGCCGTCCCGATGCAGTGCACGATTCGGAAGTGCACATCACGTCGCAAGGCAACATTTACCGCAACGAGTGGGGGGATCGGTGCGCTTCTGCGCTTCTGGGTTGGAATCTGACCGGCGGTTCCGGCGCACCAATCCCACTCGCACTGCCGGTGACGGCGAGAAACCGGCTCCACATGCGTTCCGTCGACGATCGAATCGATGGCTTCACGACTGGTGTGCTTGCGACCGGCAGTCGGCGTTTCTTCGCTGCACCGCTGAATGAAGCGCCCAACGGCAACCACATCGATCTGCAGCTCATTAGCACCAGTATCTCGACTCCGCCCTGCGCTTCCATCGGTAGAGGCGGCGGCCATGCAACGGGGCTCGCTTCCGAGCAACTGGTGGACGTCGGGGACCTCCAGCTGTTCGGAGGCTGGGTAACAAACGCCGCGCTCGCAGCGGGCGACGGCAATACTGTCCGCGCCGAACTCCGTGGGGTGACGGGGAGCGGGAGGCGGTTCAACAGGTACGCCAACGTCGGCACCCTTTCCGGACCCGTGTCTGCCCAGCTTCAGGGAATCGGAAACCGGCTCGAGATAGTGGGGGATCCGCAGACTTTCGCGCGAACGAACCGCGGGATCGATCCTGCACCGGGAGCGAAGTTTTTCATCAGGGGCGTTGAGTGAGCCGCTTTCACAGGGAAATCCGAGAAGAAGGGCGAACCCTAGCAAATGGAGAAAATTTCCATGCGAGACGTAAGCCCTGCATCAGACGACCGCCCGCGCAGTCCCGGTTTCACTTTCACACTCGCGGTGGCGCTGTTCGCAATAAGCGCTGTGGGTTGTGCTACCGACACCCAAATCCGACGGGGCCGCTCATCGCGGGAGTGGGCGGGCCTGCCGAAGCAAACGTCCAGTACGAGAATGCGATGGTGGTCAGCAACTCTGTTGAGCTCATGGCTGCTCTGGTGCCGGAAAACGCCGGTCGCCGTATCCGCGTCCGCGTGGGCGATTACAGCCTGACCCTGCCGCTCACCGTGCGCGATCAGGTCACGCTGAAAGGCGAGGGCGTCATGCTCTTCGACGGCGCGGGGCTGCCAACAGGATTTGCCGCGGGTACTCGCACAACTCTCACGATGACAGCGAACGCGCCGGGCAACGTGCTGACGCTCGGCAACGGTGTCACCGTTCGCGGGATCGCGATTCAGGACCTGGCAGGTCGCGTCGGCAACTCGATCGGCGTGGTTTCGCGCGACGCGGGCGACCGGCTTTTCGCGACGATCGCGGAAGTCGAAATCGTCAATCCCAACACTCACACCATTGTGCCATCGGGGCCGGCCGGGTGCGGCGTGGCCGTGTTGACACTGAACCCAAACCCGGGGGGCGATCCCCCGCCTCACGCGGGCGCTGCAATCGCTGCGCGGCTGACCCGCTCGCTCATCCGTTCCAATGCGACAGGCGTAGGTTGCGAGCTGTTCGCCTTCAATTTCGCTCCGGCCGCCAGCGTATCCGTCGCGCTCACTGGCAATGTCGTCGTCGGCGGAATCATAGTGAGCGGGGGTGTCCGCCGTCCCGACGCCGTCCACGATTCCAGAGCCGAGATCCGGTCGCAGCGCAATCTTTATCGCAACGACAGTCCGAATCCGTGCGTACCACAGCGTCTCGGCTGGAATGCCCAAAGGGGTTCCGGTACGCCGGTCCCGCTGCCGATATCCGAGACTGAGAGAAACGCACTTCGCATTCACTCTTTGGATGACCGCATCGAAGGCTTCACGACCGCTGTGCTCGCGGCCGGCGGCAGGCGCTTCTTCGCGGCGCCGATCGCGGGACCGACAACCGACAACAGCGTTGACCTGCAGCTTATCGGCACGACGATCACAACTCCCTCGTGCGGCGGAGCAACGTTAGTCGCCGACTTCCGGCTTGCTGGAGCGCTCGTGACGGGCGCTTCGCTGGTTCCCGGCGATGGCAATACATTGCGCGCCGTGATTCGCGGCGTGACCGGCAGCGGCTCGCGATCAAGCGCGTACGCAGATGTCCTCGGCCCCACCGGCCCCGTGTCTCCGGCGATTCAGGGAACCGGGAACCGGCTAAAAATCGCGGGCAACCTGCAGGCTTTCGCACGAACGAACCGGGCGATCGATCCTGCTCCAGGACCCGAGTTCTTCGCCAGCAGGAAATGACAACAGTATCAATCCTCGCAGAGAAAGCGCGGACTGCTGCCGCGGCGCTGGTCCTGGTGACGGGCGTCGCACAGCAGCTGTCGGCTCAGGAAGCAGCGGTGATTACCGGTACCGTGAGGAACGCCGTCACCGGAGGCCCTGTAGCAAATGCGACGGTGCGCGTCATAGCGGGCAGACGATTCTCCGTCACTGGCGGCGACGGTGGTTATCGTCTGGTGGTGGATGCGGGCCAATCCGAGGTACGCGTAACGGCTATTGGTTTCGCGCCTGCCTCGCAGATGGTGTCGCTGCTTCCCGGCGCTTCTGCCGTCACGGCGTTTGCGCTTCAGCCGAGCGCCGTCCCGCTTGACGAAGTAGTCGCGGTAGGCACGCGCGCGCTCGAGCGAACGGCCACCGGGTCTCCGGTCCCCGTGGACGTGATTTCGAGTCAGCTGTTGGACAATACCGGGATGACCGAGACGTGGCAGCAGCTGCAGCGGCTGGTCCCATCCGTGAACGTCCCGCACATCCCGATTGGCGACAATCATATGCGGCCGGTCACATTGCGCGGACTGGCACCGCATCACGTGCTCGTGCTCGTGGACGGAAAACGCCGGCATCCCGCCTCTGTCCTGCTCGCTGGTCCGTCGGTTCCAGCTACCGCGCTGACGGATCTGAACGCCATCCCTTCCGGTGCCATCGAACGCATAGAGGTGCTGCGCGACGGCGCGGCGGCACAGTACGGGTCCGATGCGATAGGCGGCGTCGTGAACGTCGTACTGAAATCGGGAGAGCACCGCGATCTGCAGACATCGATCGGCGGGGTTTACAGCTCCGAAGGAGGCCGTGACTTCCGGGATGGCGCGCTGTTCGAAGCAAGCACAACCCTCGGTTTCGTGTCCGCCAACGGTGGTCATCTCACGCTCACTGGCGAATTGCGCGACAGAAGCGGGACGAATCGCGCTTATCCGGACATGCGGCCGCAGTACTTCGCCGGCGATCCACGGAACGACGAGCCGCCGCGAGTCTCGAGCTACCTGGGTAACGGCGCGGTTCACGCCCTGACGTTCTTCCTCACAGCGGCTGCGCCCGTCACCAGGAGCACCGAGGCTTACGCGTTCGGGGGAGCGGCAGACCGACACAGTGTCTCGCACGATGCCTTTTTCCGACGACCGCTCGATTCCCGCACGGTCCGCGCGATTTACCCGGACGGTTTTCTCCCGCGGATCGGCAGCCAGATCAGAGATCTGTCGGTGGTGGGCGGAATGCGCGGGACGCTGCGCGGCTGGCGCTGGGACCTGAGCTCCGGGTGGGGAGGCAACGGCACCGCCTACCACGTGCACAACAGCAACAACGTTTCACTTGGTTCGGCGAGCCCTACGGAGTTCTACGCAGGCAGGGTTGCTGCGCAGCAGTGGACGAGCAACGCGGATGTCACACGCGACCTGAAGCTCGGCTCCTTCGCAGTGGGAGTCGCCGGCGGGGCGGAGCTCCGTGTCGAGAAGTATCAGATCAGGGCTGGTGAGCCTGACTCCTGGCGTGACGGCGGCGTACGCATTCTCGATGGACCGCAGGCCGGGCAGAGTACGCAGGTCGGAGCACAGGGGATGTTCGGCTTCAGACCCACCGATGAGGTCTCGGCCCGGCGCAGCAGCTCGGCACTTTATCTGGAAGCGGAAGGGCGCCCGATTCAGCGCTTGCTCCTGCAGTCCGCCGCGCGCGCCGAGCACTACAGCGACTTCGGTTCCACGTCGGATGGGAAAGTCGCCGCACGTATGCAGCTGCTGCCTGGATTGGCGCTGCGCGGATCGATGAGCACTGGGTTCCGCGCTCCCGCGCTTACGCAGAAGTACTTCTCCAGCACACGAACTGTATTCCAGACCGTGAACGGCGTGACCACCGTGCTCACGGTTCGTACGTTCCCTGTAAACACGCCCGAGGCGCAGTTGATGGGAGCGACACCGCTGCGCCCCGAAAAATCGGTGAGCCGCAGCGCCGGTCTTGTGCTGCACGTTCCGCGGCTCCCTCAGATCACGGCTGACCTTTACCGGATCGCCATCGGTGACCGCGTCGGACTTCTGGGCTCGATAACGGACACCTCGATCATCCGTCTCTTCGAGGAGAATGGAATGCGCGGTATCGGTGGTGGGAATTACTTCACAAATTCCATAGATACGCGGACGCAGGGTGTCGACCTGGTGGCGAGCCATGCATTGCTGCTCAACGGCTCGCGCGTGCTGCGAATGCTCGGCGGGTACAACCACACGCGAAGTATCGTTACCCGCGTCTCGCCGCCTCCTCCTCAGCTTGCTCGATTTCAATCGGAGCTCTTCAGCAGATCCAATCGAGGGATAGTCGAGAATGGGCAACCGCGCGAGACGATCACGCTGACACTCAGCTACGGCGCGGGTCCGCTGGCGATCAACCTCCACAACCAGCGCTCGGGACCCACGGCTCAGCTTGATCAGAACACGCCCGAGGCGGATCAGACTGTTGGTCCGAAATGGATCACCGATGTGCGCATATCCTATCAGTTGCGTCCCCGTGTACAGGTGGCGCTCAGCGCGGCAAACCTCTTTGACGTTTACCCTGAGGAGTGGTGGGACTTCAAAGACGGCTTGAATGCACAGGGCGTCTCTATGCAGGGAATCTTCCGCTACCCGGGTGCTCTGTCGCCGTTCGGAATGAACGGGCGCACGCTCTACCTACGGCTGGCGTATCACTAAGCGGTGCTGACGCGATCGAGGCTGTGCTTGAGTGGGTTGTCGAGACCGATGCCGAATGAGCCGATCTGCGGCCTTTTTACGAGGTTGGAAGTAAAGAACCTCCACGAGGCGACCCATGACCGCGCGATCCATCACGCTCATGCTGCTTGTAACCTCTGCCTTTAGCATCGCCTGCGAAAGCACTCGCGTCACGGAATCCGTGCAACCCGGGGTCGATCCACCCGGCCTCGATCCGTCGGTGTTTACGACTCTTGAAGTCTTGCCGAGCACCGTCACGCTGGAGCAGGGATCGACGGTGCAGCTGGGAATTGTCGCACGTGATCAGCGAGGAGTGCTGATGGCGGATGCAGGGGCAGTCACCTTCTCCAGCAGCGATCCGGCTATTGCCACGGTGAGCGGCAGCGGAATGGTTACCGGAGTCGCGGCCGGCACAGCTGACATCCTGGTAACGAAGACCGCCGCCGGTGTTACCCGAAGCGCGAAAATGAAGGCCACGACTCGCCGAGCGACTCCTTCTGACACCCTGGTGATAACGGCCGACCTCCAGCGCGGATGGCAGCCGTCCGTTGCTCACTTGACGGTCGGCGGCACAGTCAAGTGGGTAACCGCCGGTCCGCGCAGCTGGTCAGATGTGCCTCACCGGATGCTCTATCTGATGGACAAGGGCTATACGATAGTAGACTCGCTGGACCTGAGCACCGGCTCCGCCACACTCAAGCTCCTGACTGAAGGGGAGTACCGTTATTGCTCCGCCGGATGCTGGGACCCACCTGATGGAGGCATCGTTTACGTCCATTGACTGGGGTCAGCAAGATCAAGCGATAATTACGGATGATCCCATTCGTTCTGAGCGTCCCGCGAGGCTTCTAAAGCTTCTCGCCGTCCCCGTAATCAAGATTCTCATCCCGCACGGCGCAGTGCTCGCCACAACCCATCCTGTATCGATTACGAGCAAACCACCGGTAGAACCGATCGACCAGCGGCCGCACGAACGGGAGCCTGAACAGCCACGAGATCAACCGGCCCTTCGGCAAGACTTTCAACAGCTCCTCGAGCGCCGCAGCCGCCTCCCACGTCCGACCATCGCGCGTCCGTATCACCTGCACGACTCGACATATGCACGCGCAGGAATCCACGGAACTCTCTCTCGCACGCCCGGAGTCTGTGAAGGAATGATCTCGAGATCATGCCCGCGGTCCCATTTGGCGAACAGCTTCACCTTCCGGCCGCACACCGTGCAGTCGCCATCGAAGATCACCATGTAGCGGCGACCCGGCTCACCAATACTCGGCGAAATCGGTTCGTGCACGTGTTCACCAGCGACGGTGAAGCGGACCACGGGGACTGTCACAACGCGGCTTCGATCGCAGGCGACTCCGCGCCCACGGCATCGACGGAGATTTCATCGGGTGCGTCAGAGTCTTGTGAACTCCGCAGAGTGTCGTTGGGCTGTTGACGGCCACGTTCGGCTTCGCCCGGGTTACCTGGGCTTGCGCCGTCAGTGAATAGCAGCACCTGGTCGAACACCGAATACTCCAGCCGCACTGCTGACGCAAGTCGGTAATCGGCGTATATCAGCAGGACTAACCGTCGATGCTGCCTCGCGTCCATGCCGTACCACGACCACTGCAATGCACTGATCCTTGACACCAGCCCAGTCATATCAACGCCAAAGTTCAGCTGCAGGACTCGCAATAATGGCGAGCGCAGCGAGCGTCAATAACAGTCTTGTCAGCTGCAACCAACGGTTAGGGCGCAGCTAGTAGGGCCCATGCTTGGGGACCCGCCCCTGCAGGTCTGGGAGCTTAGCGTCCTCGACTTTGTTGTCGTCTCGGCACAGCTCATCGTAGCGCCAAATCAGGAAGTGGTCGCCTGGACGCGACTGTAGTTTCACGTGGTTGAGGAAGTCCTCATACCCCTCGAATATCAGTCGCATGGGCGCACTGGCGCCACGGTAGAACCGGTGCTCGACGATGACTGGTGATTCCTCAAGGATGGCACGAATGCGAACGAGCGTATCCGTCGCGAGAACGCTCGGCCCCGCTCCCCATTCGTCAGACTCCACGATCCAGGTCATTCCGCAATCTCTGTTGTCGCCCTAACGCCAAATGTACTGCAAGCTTTAGCGCGGATATACTGCAAACCGACATGAAGTGAAATGCTGCAGAAGCTCGCTTGCAGTGTATTTGCGTGCTCGAACGGAAGTCGGTGAATGAAAGACTGCGAATCGTCGAGCAGGACCGCATGAGCACTCGCGTTCCGACAAACGATCGCCTGCCACCCTACCGCCGCCTGATGTCGCTCCGCGCCATGATCTTGCCGAGCCTTGTATCCAGCTCCTTTGCGCGTTTCTTCGACTGGTCCGCCAAACACGGTGCCCGCTTCAATCCCCAGAGCGGGTCTTCCGACACCAGCGTTTTGATGCGGCAACTCCGGTCGCGCTCGGAAAGCCAGGCGCGCTGCTCGGTGCGGAGTATCTGCACGGCGGCCGGCTCCCGCACGCCTCCCGCATCGCGACGCAACGCCTCTATGAGCATCTGATACACGCGGGTCAGCTCCACGTCGTCGCGCTCGATGTGCAGCATGAGGCACGCGGTCTGATCCGCGAGTGCCGCTGATCGACAGCTTTCAGCGAGCGTCAATGCCACCGGCTCTGGCGGTTTCACGGCGGTGTTATCAGTCACCGCTGTGCTGTCATTGAGAACCGCTGCTACTTCTGCAACCTTCCGACGCCGATCACGCACGGTGACTGGCCTGGTAGTTGTTGTCGGGTTATCGAGCAGCCCACCAGCAGCGGAGTCCGCCGAAGTCTCCGCCAGCAGCGAGTCCAACGCCGGGTCGTAGGCAGTACCGTTGCGAGCCGAACTCTCGTCCCCGCTGGCCTGCAATACAAAGAAGAGCAGAGCAGCTGCTGCCAGGGCTCCCGCAATCGGCAACCAGCGCCTGCGCGAACCACGATCTTCACCGTTCACGTTTCTGTCGAACGGCGCGTCGGGGTCGAACGCGATCGGCTCGAGGGAACTGGTTCGAGCCGCAGTAACGCCGGCCAGGGCGTCGGACTGATTCTCGTTCAGCCCGCGCGCCCCACTCCAACCGGTATCAGCGACGCCAGAAACGGTGCTTACTGGTGCCGGGGTAAGTCGGGTCAGGAATTCTCCCGCGTCCTGCCAACGCTCGCGTGGGTCCTTGGCGAGTCCGCCATTGATAGCGCTGAGCAGAAACGCCGGAACGTCCGGCCGCAGCTCGCCCAGCGACGGGAGCTGTTCATTCTTCTGCTTGTGCAACACCGATTGTAGCCCCTCGCCACCCCAAGGCCGCCGGCCGGTCAACATTTCCCAACCCACCAGAGCCAACGCATAGACGTCGCTTCCGTCGTCTGCAGCGCGGCCATCTACCTGCTCGGGCGACATGTACGTCGGTGTCGCGAGCGAAGAGCTGGCGTTCGTCAGCTGGGTCTCCCCGTCGAGTGCGCGCGCAATCCCGAAGTCCGAGAGCATCGCGCGACCGGATTCCGCCTCGATGAAGATGTTTTCCGGTCTCACGTCTCCGTGGACGCTTCGGTGGGTATGGCTGTGCGCCAGCGCCGCGGCAATTTCTCGCAGGATCCGCGTGGCTCGATACGGGCTGAGCCGCCCGGACGCGCGCATCGCGGCGCGCAGCGTCTCACCGCGCACATACTCGTTCACTATCGCGATCGCGCCGCCGCCGAGTTCTTCGACCGCAACGGTCTGCACGATGTTCGGATGCTGCAGCGCCGGGCTCGTGCGCGCGACGCGAATAAAGCGGCTCAGCTCATCGGCGCCGGCGCTGAACCGGCTGTTGAGGAGCTTGATGGCGACGTCGCGACCGCTGTTGCGATCTCGCGCGAGGTACACAGTAGCCGTCCGCCCGCGGCCGAGCTCGTCGAGGAGCTCGTAACGCTCTGCGAGCGCAAGCACTTCAGGTCGAACGGCGTCGTCGGACATGGGCGTTGGCTCCTCCTGGAAACAAATGGAACCCCGATATAGTCGCATCGTTCCGGTTCCTTGGCGAGTCCCATACGACAAGCGATAGGCCTCTTGACGGCTGCCGGTGTTGATGCTAGTGTATCAGCACACTGCTAGCACATCAGCATCTGGCTCGCTCGCCATACCACTCCCTGTCATAGCAAAAAAATGTCCAATCCCCTATCCGAACTCGGACGCCGCGAACGCCAGATAATGGACGTGGTGATCAGGCACGGCCGCGCCTCCGCCGCCGAGGTTTTGGCGGAGTTGCCGGATCCGCCGAGCTATTCATCTGTAAGGAGTATGCTGCGACTCCTGGAGGAGAAGGGCTTCCTGCACCATGAATGGGAAGGGCCGCGTCACGTTTACCTCATAACCGCGGACCCGAAGCAGATTCAGCGCAGCGCTGCCCGCGACCTGTTGCGCACGTTCTTCAATGATTCCATGGAATCCGCGGTCGCAGCCATGCTCGGCGTCGCCGAGAAGCCACTCACCGACCACGAGCTCAAGCGACTGGCCCAGTTGATCGAGCAACAGCGCAACAAGGGAGCGCGCTCATGATCCCCTCATTCTTTACGCTTACTGGCAATCCGGACGTCGTCGCGGCCGTCGCGCTCGTTCTCAAAGTGAGTCTTGTCTTCACCGCAGCAATGGCGGCGGCGGCGTTGCTGCGCAATCGGCCGGCAGCGGCGCGGCACCTGGTCTGGGCGTTCGCCTCCTCCGCGGCAGTGGTGCTGATTGCAATGGCGCCGATCGCGCCGAATGTGCCGGTGTCTATCGTCAGCCTGACTCCGCCTGCCGTTGCAGAGGTGGTGATAGCGACTGCTACCGATCCCAGTGGATCCTACACTGGTGAAGTTGCGCGTAAGGCCGGGGATTTTTCCGGAGGCGACTTCTCGAGCACTTTGGCAGGTAGTCGGCCGTTAACGCGTTCCGTGGCGGCGCCATCTGCGTTTGCGCAGTCTTTCGTCACGCTTCGCTCGCAGCATCCTGGCGCCGCGACTCTCGCAGGCGTCTGGGTGGCAGGATCCCTCGCCGTTCTTCTCTGGATTGTAATGGGACATCTCGGGCTTGCGCTTCTCGCACGCCGCGCGATCCCCGCCGTTGGAGACGACTGGCCGGAGTTGCTGGCAGAGGCTGCCAAGCGAAACAACGTTACGCGCGCGATTCGATTCGGCCTGAGTGACAGCGCGTGCGGGCCCGTTACGTGGGGATGGTTGCGTCCCGTTGTGTTGTTCCCAGCGGTAGCCGCATCCTGGCCGGTCGAACAGAAGCGCGCAGCACTCACGCACGAAATGGCGCACGTGGCGCGATCCGACTACTTAACGCAACTGGTCGCGAGTATCGCGTGTTGCTTGTACTGGTTCAACCCATTGGCTTGGCTGGCCGCTCGACGGCTCCGCAGTGAGAGCGAGCTGGCGTGTGATGACCGCGTTATCGCCGGTGGAACCGCGCCGACCGACTACGCCGTTCAACTCCTCGGCGTCGCTCGGCAAGCACGTGAGCTTCGCCTCGGCGGTTTCGTGGCCGTCAGCATGGCGCGGCCGTCACACCTGGAAGGACGCTTGCTCGCGGTGCTCGATGCGAGTCGTCCGCGCGGGGTAACTTCTCCGAGAATGCGCCTGGCGATTGCAATTGCTTTCGGAACGATCCTCGTTCCGTTCGCGGGACTTAGGCCGGTACCGGTTGCGAGCGCGGCCCCTGCTCAGCCTGTCGCGAGTCCGGATCAGGCAACTGCAACCTCATTCGAATCGAATTCCGGCACGCGAGCGCCGTTCGTTACGCGGCGGTCATCTGAAGGGGGCGGCGCCGCACGGGAGGTGGGAAGCGGACCAGGTGACGAATCGATGAAGGACGCGGGGCAGTTCTCCGCTCCCATTCGAGCGGTGCAGCAAGCGCCATCGGCCCGAGTAGCGGATGACTCTTCATTTGAAAGGTCGGAAAGGGCTGCTCCGGGCGAGCTTCTCAACCTTGATCTCATGACCGGAGGATCGGTGGAGATCCGTGGCTCGGACGAAGCCATGGTCAGAATTCGTGTCGAGCTCCGGGGTCGCGACTGGAAAGAAACGCGGGTTGAAGTTGAGCGGGTGGACGGAGGCGTACGTGTGCGAACCGCGCACGAGGGGAGGAGCCGCTCGTATTCCACTTCTCACAAATTTGTAGTCACCGTTCCCCGTCGGTTCGACGTGCGGCTCAGATCCGCCGGCGGTGGTCTGAGGATTGTTGGTGTGGAAGGCTCCTTCCGTGGTAACACCGGGGGCGGCGAGTTGGTGCTGGAGCGGGTGAGCGGACGCGCCAGTCTCTCGACTGGGGGAGGCGACATCGACGTTTCCGATTCCGATCTCAGCGGCTCTGTCAGTACGGGAGGGGGGATGGTGTTGCTGTCACGCGTGCGCGGGGGACTTCGTGGCTCTTCTGGCAGCGGTCCCGTGATTTACGGCGACGGCTCCGACGACGCCAAGCTGAGGGAGTTGGACAAACTGCAGGGAGACTTGCAGGGTGTGACGGTCAACAGGACTGGCGAAAAGATTGGGGATGCGCGCGCGACGGGCAGCGGCATGCTGCACGTTCGGAAAGCCGGTGGCCCGATCGTGCTTGGCGAGGCACCGCATGGTGCGACGATCTCAACCGGCGGCGGCGACATCCGCGTCGGGCGAGGGGCGGTGATGGTGGACGCCCACACCGGCGGTGGCGACATAGAGATCGGACCTGTGGCAGGCTCGGTGCGTGCTGGCACCGGAGCAGGCAAGGTTCGCGTGACCCTGGTGGATGCTCAGGGAGCAGAGCAGTCGGTAGAGATCCGATCGGGAACCGGTCAAGTGATTGTCGAGCTTCCGGCGAACTTCAATGGAAAGATTGAGCTGGAAACCGCATACACTCGCGCCTTTGGACGCGCTACGCGTATCGAGAGTCCGTGGGATCTCGAGCGGGAAGAGACGACCGCGTGGGAAAGCAATCGTGGAACGCCTCGACGCTTTGTCCGGGCCCGGGGCGTAACGGGAAGCGGAGGTGGGATTGTCCGCGTCAACACGGTGAACGGCGACATTATCCTGCGTCGTGCAAGCGGCCGGCTATAACTCGCAGGCGGTGAAATGCGGAAATTCAACCCTTTGGCACAATGCGCATAGTATCTTCCTGCAC
>JACDCM010000322.1 GCA_013817545.1 Gemmatimonadaceae bacterium
CACCAGCGTCGAGTATGCGGCGAAGGAGCTGCATCGGATCGCCGTTGGCGACCATCTCGATATCGAAGGTACGATTTGAATTGTCCACGCTGCTTATGAGGGTGCTGTCCTCGAGAACACTTTGCATGGCACCGTTTCTGCCATCCGCGAGCTGCAGCGCGACGTGGCGTCCGCCATGCTCCTTTCTCACTTCGGCGACGAGGCCATCCAGTACTTTCTCACCCCGTGCGAGAATGCATACCGAGTCACACAACCGCTCGGCGTTGTCCATGATGTGCGTGCTGAAGATCACCGTCTTCCCATCCCGCTTGAGCTCCACGACGGTGTCCTTGAGTGCCTGGGCGTTGATCGGATCGAGACCGGAAAATGGCTCGTCCAGAATCACCAGCTCCGGGTCGTGCAGTAATGTCGCAATGAACTGCACCTTCTGCTGCATGCCGCGGGAGAGTTCGTCCACCTTGGCTTTGCCCCAATCCTTGGCTGGTGTGGAGAGGCCCAGTCGTTCGAGCCACTTGTCGGCGCGACGATCGGCTTCCTTCGCCGAAACGCCCTTGAGCTCGGCCACGAATCGAAGTACCCGACGCACCTGCATGCGCTTGTACAATCCACGCTCCTCCGGCAGGTAGCCGATGCGATCGAGAATTCCCTCGGTGCGGTTCGGCTCGCCAAAAATGCGGATCGTGCCTTCGTCGGGCGCGATGATGTCGAGGAGCATTCGGATCGTAGTCGTCTTTCCGGCACCGTTGGGGCCGAGCAGGCCATACACGGAGCCGCGTGGCACAAGCAGGGAGAGATTGCGAACCGCCGTGTGGCCGGAGTAGCGCTTCGCGATGCCTTCGATTTCGACTGCGGGTGATGCCATGAAGCCGGGAAGTGGGGGGTGGGGGTTGGGGAGTGGGAATGAGAGTGAGAATTGAAACGGTGGTGGCGACAGGTAATATACGCCGTAGGCCAACACTAGCTCGCTGTGCGGCTGGGTCTTACGCAGATATCGAACAATCAATTTTTCTGGCGCTGTACCGTTCGACCGACGGGCATCAAGAACGAAAGGTTCGAACAGATGCTTCGGATGGAACGGATTTAACGGATCGATCGCTGTTGTGATGAGCGCTGTTGGCGTAGACAAGCTCTCCGCGGAAGCGACATTCTAACTGGAAAAGAAATCGCAGCCACGGTTTCTGAATGATTTGCTTTCGCGCAGTAACAGTACCTTTTCAATCAAGTATTCAGGCTCGACTCGCTCACTGCGGCTCGGCTTTATCCAGGAACGATTCCGTTTGATCCGTTCAATCCAAAGCATCCGTGCGAACCTTTCGTTCTTGATGCCCGAGCATGCCAAGCGAGGACCTGGAGGGCAGTTCTCGCCGCGCTCGCCCATTTATGAAAACCGGCTAACCCGAACACGGAGATAATCGATTGACAAAGGCTGCGTTGATTGCGTGCACGGGAATCATGTCCGTTGCGCTGGCAGCCTGTTCGCCTGACGGCGGTGGGGAGCGAGAACAGGCGACACGGCGCCTGAATGAATCAGGGGAATCAGTCCTGGTTGTGTACAATGCCGGCAGTCTTGCAAGGCCGTTGCGCGCGGCGCTCGACAGCTTTGCGACGCGAGAAAAGGTTGTCGTCGAGCAGGAGAGTGCCGGTAGCTTGGAGTCTGCACGGAAGCTAACCGAGCTGGGCAAGATTCCCGACGTGATAGCGCTGGCGGACTACGAAGTATTTCCACAATTGCTCATGCCCGATTTCGCTACCTGGTATGTGAGCTTCGCGCAAAACCGGATGGTCGTTGCATATACGGATAGGTCCAGGCATGCGAATGAGATCACGCCGGCCAATTGGTGGCAGGTGCTTCCAAGGCCAGGCACGGAGACGGGCTACTCGGATCCCTCACTCGACCCAGCCGGCTACCGTACTCTGCTCGTCTTTCAGTTAGCCGAACGGCACTACCGGCAATCCGGTTTGGCAAGGCGACTCGAGCGAAGCGTCCCCGCGCGTAACGTACGTCCCAAATCCGCTGATCTGATAGCTCTCCTGCAGACGGGGGAGCTCGACTATGCGTGGGAGTACGAGAGTGTGGCACGGGCGGCGGGATTGCGGTTCGTGCGGCTACCGCATGAGATAGACCTGGGGTCTCCGGAGCATTCGGCGTTCTACGCGCTGGCCAGTGTTCGCGTGCCCGGAAAGACACCTCGCGACACCGTCACATTTCGCGGGGAGCCGATAGTGTATGCGTTTTCCATTCCAACTGGCGCACCGCATCCCGAGGTGGCGCAACGATTCGCGAGTTACCTGTTGTCGGAAGGCAAAGCGGTGTTGCGGCTGAACCATCTGCCGGCGCTCGAGCGGCCCGTAGTGGTGGGCAAGGGAGCGCCCGCTGGGATCGCACAACTGGGATGGCGGTGAGGCTGAGGCCGCATGACTGGAGTGGCACCGGGCACCGCGCTGTGACAACCGAGCACCGAGCACCGAGCGCCGAGCACCGGACTCGTAGCGGTTGGAACTCCAACCACGGCAGTATGTCCAGGTGGGCAAGTGTCTTCGCGGCGCTATTCGGATCGCTGCTATTGCTCTTTCTTTTCGCGCCAGTCGCGAGACTCGTCGTGTCCGGCGGTGTGGAAGGCGTTCAGAAGCTCGGAACAGATGCAGAGCTCCGAGGGGCGCTGGTCCGGACGGCGATCGCCGCGACCGTCGCGGTATTCGTTGGGGTCCTTGGCGGCACTCCGATCGCCTATGTGCTGGCGAGACGCGAGTTCCGGGGGCGCGCCGTCGTCGCCGCGGTCCTGGATTTGCCGCTGCTCATTCCACACCCGGTGGCCGGCATCGCGCTGCTTCTGGTGCTCGGACGCGGAAGTGCGGTCGGCTCAACGCTACTCGAGGCGGGAATTCGTGTCGTCGGCTCTCCCGTTGGCATCGTTTGCGCGATGCTATTCGTGTCGGCGCCGCTATTCATAAGCGCGGCGCGTGAGGCATTCGCTCGCGTGGACGCGCGCTACGAGTCAGTAGCCCGTACACTCGGCGATCCTCCGTGGCGCGCTTTTCGGCGAGTGACGCTGCCGCTCGCGCGACGAGGGCTGATCGCCGCGTCGGTCGTCATGTGGGCGCGCGCGGTAAGCGAGTTCGGCGCTATTGTCATAATAACCTACAATCCGAAAGTCGCCAGCGTTCTGAGCTACGACCGGTTCACCAGCTTCGGGCTGCCTGAGGCATTGCCGGTTGCCGCCGTGCTCGCGCTCCTGGCGCTAATTCCGTTGACGCTCCTTCGAGCGCTCAGATATGAACGCGGGTTTGAAACTTGATCGCTGTAGAGGGATTGCTTGCGCGCGCGGGCACCTTTGAATTGTGCGACGTCAGCTTTACCATACCCTCGGGTAAATACGGTGTAGTGATTGGCGCCGCTGGCTCCGGCAAGACGACACTGCTGGAAACGATTGCCGGCGTTCGGCCTCGACGCGGTGGGTCAATCTCCCTGCCCGTGGGCAGCAACGGCACTGTGCGCAACGTAGACGGAATCCCACCTGAGGATCGCGGAATTGGCTTTGTGTATCAGCACGGGTATCTCTTCCCGCACTTGAGCGTAGAGGAGAACGTCGCGTACGGAGCGCGGGACACCGAGTCCGCAATGCAGGCCGCTTCAAGAGTTGGAGCGGATGCGTTATATGCGCGCGACATTCGCGGTCTCAGCGGTGGAGAGCGGCAGCTGGTCGCAATTGCTCGCGCACTGGCCAAGCGGCCCGGCGTTCTCCTGCTCGACGAGCCATTCAGCGCGCTGGATCCACGACGGCGTGCGCTTGTGCGACGCGAGGTGCGAGCGCTTCACAGGGAATGGGGGATGACTACGCTGCAGGTGACGCACGATTTCACGGAGGCTGGCCTTCTGGGCGATGTCGCCGTGTTGCTCGACAAGGGTCACGTGCTCCAGGCGGGTCCGCCCGAGCAGATATTTCGCCGGCCCGCGTCACCGTATATCGCTGAGCTGCTGGGCGCGGAGAACGTATTCGCTGGCGTGGTGCAGATGGTATCGGAATCACAGCTATCTGACGGCGAGACCAGGGATGATCCGGTGAGTCCGCACCGTGCGATCGAGTTTCGTACGGGTCCGCTCACGATCTATGCTATCGGTGACAACCCCGATGGCGCTGGCTACGCGGTAATCCGTGCGGAAGAGGTGCTGGTATCACTCGAGCCGCACTCCTCGTCTGCGCGAAATCAGTTTCGGGGCGAAATCACGGAGGTCGCTCAGCTCGGTGCTCTTACGCGCGTGACGATCGACATCGCCGGCATTCCGCTGGTGGCAGCTCTGACCACGCGCTCCGCTCATGAGCTTAAGCTCGGGCGCGGCTCTGACGTTTACGCGTCATTCAAGGCGATGGCGGTACATCTGTGCTGAGAGAGGGAGGCGACGACCAGCGTCCAGGGATCAGGAGCCGGGAAGAAGCGAAAAGGGACAAGGGACAAGGGACAAGGGGCAAGGGACCGGGAACCACGAAACATGGAACGGACGCAAGGGGGGAGCCAGTTTCAACTAACTGGGCACAGAGGTGGCGGGCGGACTTTGGAATCCACTGGCGAGCCGAGCTCCTTTTGCTGGCGATACTGCTCTTTGCGAGCGGGGCAGTTGCGCTTCTGCTCGACCCCGATCTTCCGGTGCATCTCGCTATGGGACGATGGATCGTGCAGCACGGTGGGGTGCCGTTTACGGAGCCATTCGCGTGGACGCGCGCGGGTGATCCATACTTCGCGTACTCGTGGGCTATTCAAGCTGCGTACTATTTTGTGTACGACACCCTCGGCGCTGTGGGGCTGCGTGTACTTCACGGACTCTTGATCGTGTCGGTGGCCGCTGTGATGATCGTGTTGGCGCGTGCCGCGCGCTGGTCACCATGGACGGCGCTGATGCTGGCTGCCCTGAACGTGACACTGGCCGCATTCCTGGCTGGCCATCTGAGGCCGCAA